>JAPWTZ010000012.1 GCA_028275775.1 Candidatus Nanopusillus sp. | reverse complement strand
GGTCGAACCGGGAAACGGCGAGGGGGGCTAAGTCGTCACAAGGTAGCCGTAGGGGAACCTGCGGCTGGATCTAGTTAATTCCGCTGCAATCCCCAAATAAAATTTTCTTATATTATAAAATAATGTTTGAAATAAAACATAGAGATGGAGCTGGAAGAATAGGAATTATTAAATATAAAAATAAAAAAATAGAAACACCTCTACTTTTACCAGTTATAAATCCATATAAAAATATTTTACCAATAGATATAATAAAAAAATATAGAATTAATGCAATAATTACAAATGCATATATTTTATATAGAAAAAAATTTGATGGAGATATACATAAATTCCTAAATTTTGATGGAATTATTGAAACTGATTCTGGAGCATATCAAATGTTGCATTATAAAAAAGATTTAGAAATAACAAATAAAGAAATTATTGAATATCAAATAAAAATAAATTCTGATATATTAAATGTTTTAGATATACCAACAGATATTGATAAATCAAAAGAAGAAGCTGAAAAAGAATTAAATATTACAATTGAAAGGATAAAGGAAGGAATAAAATTAAAAGGAGATAAATTAATTAATGGAGCAATACAAGGTGGAATATATATTGATCTAAGAAGAAAAGCTGCTGAATATGTAAAAAATTTAGATGTAGATATATTCGCAATTGGTACAATTGTCCCATATATGATAAATTATAATTTTTATAAATTATTAGAACTTTCACTTGAACCAAAGATTTTATTACCATTTAATAAACCTGTACATTTATTTGGAATGGGTCATACATTAATAATTCCATTATCAATATATTTAGGTTTTGATATATTTGATTCTGCTTCATATATATTATTTGCTAAAGATAAAAGAATATTAACACCATATGGTACATTTAGATATGATGAAATAAAGGACTTTTATATTGAAACAAAAAACAATATATATCATATAGAAGAAATAAAAGATTATAATAATGAAGAATTAATAAAAATATTAGCAGAACATAATTTATATAGTTTAATTAAAGAAATCGAAATTTCAAAAGATGCAATAAAAAATGAATATTTAACAGATTTAATATTAATTAAGGCACATACCCATTATTCATTATATAAAGCAACAAGATTAATTTTAGAGAAATATTATAATTATTTAAAATCTTTAGAACCAATAAGAAAGAGATCTGGAATATTTTATGGAGGGGAATTAAATGAAATTAGGATAGATGTTAAAAGAGCATTAGAAAGGATAAATGAAAGGGTTGATAAAAAAGATATTGAAGATATATTTGATTATGTATATCCATTTAATTCATTTAAAAATGTAAAATGAATATATATGAAAAATTGACAAAAAGGGAGATTAGAAATTCAAAAAAATTCAAAAGAAATTCTAATATAAATATAATTGCATTAGAATCAAATACAAAAGATTTTGTTTTAGATATAATAAATAAAATAGATAAAAAATTCAATATGGGATTTAAAATTAATTTAAATATATATAAAAAAGTTGAAGAAATTGAAATAAAGGAAAATTCAATATTAATATTACCAATAGAAGGAGTATTTTTATCTTTTTTATTATACAATTATAAAAAAGAGGAAAAATATAAATATTTAATCCAAAAAAATAACAAATATTTCTATAATATTGGATATAATGTTTCAGAATATTATATATCAAAATATTTAAATAAAGAACCTTATATATTTACAGATTATAAAGATATGCTAAATTTTATATATGAAATAATTTCTATGAAAGAAAAATATGTTTTTGGAATAAAAAATATTTTAGAATACCTTTCAAAATATTATTTATAAAAATTATACATTAAATATAAATAATGCCAGAATTCATGATTAGAGGATATACATTGGATCAATTAAAAAGTATGAGTATTGAAGAATTTGCTAAAAAAGTTGCAGATAGTAGGATAAGAAGAACATTATTAAGAAGATTAAAAATTGGATTTCCACCAGAATGGGAAAACTTCTATAGAAAATGCTATTTACAATTACAAGGAAAATATAATAAAACAGTAAAAACACATGCAAGGGAAATTGTTATATTACCTTCAATTGTTGGTGCAAGAGTTGGAGTATATAATGGAAAAGAATTTGTTGAATTTGAAATAAAACCTGAAATGATTGGAAGAAGATTGGGAGAATTTGTACATACAACAAAGAAAGTTCAGCATTCAGCACCAGGTATTGGAGCATCTAAATCTTCTAAGTTTATGAAAGCAAAGAAATAATTTTATATATTTATATTTATTAAAAACATTCCTTTTGGAACAATTGGGATTATAATATTAAATAATATTATAACCATAAATAGAAATATTGCTATATATTTTGCTCCAGCTTTATATGAATCATCATACATTTTTCCCATTGACAATCCAGCAAAAACTGCCTGAATTATTGACATATAATACATTAAATTATTAATAAAATCAAAATTAACATTTGAAGTTTGTCCGGGTAATGAAATTTGTAAAAATGGTAATAAAAATACTTGGAATGTAAATACTATACCTAAGAAGAAGGCAAATACAATATAAGAATGAATTATATTTTCATGTATTGCTGCCTTTTTATCTTCTTTTATTTTTCTAATCTCCATTATACTATTTATAATTGCTTCCAAACCTTGTTCAAGATTTCCACCTTCTTTATATATATCAATTAAAGATTGTATTGTTCTCTTTATCATTCTATTATTACTTTCTTCTGCAAATTGTGTAAATGAATCCTCAATACTAACACCCCAATCAATTCTTGATGATAAATTTTTTACTAATTCATTAATTCTTCCATAATCATTCTTTTCCAATTGTTTTAATGCAATTGGTAATGATAATCCAGATTTTAATAATCCAATTAAATCAATTGAAAATCTAATAAATTGCTCTTCTTTTTCTTTTTCTATATTATTAATAATTGTTTGATAAATTAAATAAGGAAATATACCAACAATTATTCCAGTTACAATTGAATTTAAAATATTAAAGTTAAATATGAAATAAAATAAAAATATTAAAATTATAATAACAAATATATCAATTATTTCTTCCTTCATTCCTTTGTTAATTTATCAAATAGAACTATAAAGCCAATATTAATTGCAGGTAATCCTATATATGTAATTATTTCTAATATTCCCTGAATATTTATATTATATGTTTGTTGTAATATTGATAACAACATTACTCCAATTGATATTATTATCATTGGAATTGTTAATACCATCCCAACATATAAATCTGAAAATGTTTTCATTACCTGATTAATTTTCTTTAAAAAAGAATTATATCTAATCATTTCTTGTTGAGAATATAATATTAAAAATTCTGATATTTTTCTTCCAGATGTTATTGTTAATATTAATTCTTCTAAAAAATCTTTTAGATCTTTTGATAATGTATCATCAGCAACAGATCTTAATGATTCTACCAGTCCTTCTCCCAAACTTATTTTATCATATATCTTTTTAAATTCTTTTGATAAATATCCATATTCTTCAGTTTCACTTATTATTTTTATTATATACTTTATTTCTATTCCAGCATCTGCTAATGATGCCATATGTATTATTGCAAATGGCAAATTCCTATTTATATCTTCTATTATACTCTGCTTTTTATAATTAAAATATAAAACAATTAATCCTATTATTGATAAAAATGCTAATAAACCATAAATTAAGTAAAAGATATTTAAAAGATATAATGAAATGAAAACTGAGATAAGAATAATAATTGATAAAAATAAAAATACAATAGATAATAATTCATCAGGTTCTATATTATAATATGCTTCCTTTAATGAATATTTTAAATAAAAATATAGTTTTGGGCTATTATTTAGAATTCTTCTAGATAAACCACCAAATATTTTATATGAAAATCTTATTAAAATATTTTTAATTTCTTCATAATAATTTATTTTATGTTCTTCAGTTAATCTTAATTTAACTTTCGTCTTTTTCTTTTTTTCTTCTTTTTTTCTAAATAGTATACTTGATGCTTCAATAAATCTCTTACCAATTTTTATTTCTTCTTTCTTAAATATTTCTGGATAAATCTGATTAATATAATTTATTGTATCATTTATCTTCATTTGATAATATTGAATATTTTTATTTTCTTCTTCACTTTTTTCTTCTATATTCTTTAAAAAATCTACTATTTTTTGACTATTGTTTATTAAATTAATTAAATCGTATAATATTAAATATTTTGATCTTTCTAGATATTTTATTTTCTTTTCAATTATTATTATTCTTCTTTTATATTCTTTTTCATCAAAATATCCATTTAAATATAATTTATAAAAATATTTCTTCATTTCTTCCTTTCTTTTTATTTCTTTTACAATATTTTTTAATCTATTAACATATCTTTCTATTTCTTCTATATCTCTTTCCAAGTTTATTAGAACATTTTTATTAATCATTATGAATAGTTTATATATTCTGGAGTATATTAATTTTTATCATGATAGACATTAAATTTATTAATGATATAAGAATAAATGTACCTAAGAATAAATTTGAAACAAATATAACTTATCCAATTGTAGAACCTTTTTCATATGCACATATATATTTTGATAGAAATACATATGATCTTGTTTATGAATTAATAGAACCAAAATTAACTGAAAATGAAGAAAAAATATATAGAAATGTAATTTTCTATATTGAAAAATTATTATATATTAAATTATCAGAAATTAATAATTTAAATGATGCTATAAATTATTTACAAAGACTATATGATTTTGTATTAAAAGATTTAGGAATACAATTAGGACAATCTTCTTATGAAAAAATATTTTATTATATTTTTAGGGATCTTTATGGATATAATAAAGTAGATTCTTTATTAAGAGATCCATTGATTGAAGATATTGAATGCTCTGGTCCAAATTATCCAATATTTGTTGTTCATAGATATTTTGGAAATCTAAAGACAAATATAATTTTAAATGATAAAGAAATTAGAGATTTGATTGAAAAATTTGCATTAAGGGCTGGAAAACATATATCATATGCAGAACCAATTCTAGATGCAACATTACCAGATGGATCAAGAGTAAATGCAACATATTCACAAGAAATTACTACACATGGTCCAACATTTACAATAAGAAAGTTTAGGGAAATTCCATGGACTCCAATAGAATTAATAAGATTGGGAAGCGCAACTCCAGAAATATTTGCATATCTATGGTTAGCAGTAGAATTTAGAAAAAATATAATTATAATAGGAGGTACTGCTTCTGGAAAAACAACAATGCTAAATGCAATATCAATGCTTATACCACCAAATGCTAGGATTGTTTCAATTGAAGATACAAGAGAAATAAAATTATATCATCCAAACTGGATTCCTTCTGTAGTAAAATATTCTTCTGATAAAAATAGAGAAATTGATATGTTTGAATTATTAAGAATGTCCTTTAGACAAAGACCAGATTATGTAATTGTTGGAGAAGTAAGGGGAGAAGAAGCATATGTAATGTTCCAAGGAATGGCCTCTGGTCATTCTTCTTTATCAACAATGCATGCTGAAAGTACAAGGGCATTAATAAGCAGATTAACAACACCTCCAATAAATTTATCTCCATCATTAATTGAATTATTAAATATCGTTGTAATAATGCAACATGATAATTTTCTTGGAACAAATCTAAGAAGAATAAAAGAAGTTGATGAAATTATAAAATATAATAAATTTAATATTGCATACAAATGGAATCCTTTTAAAAGAGAATATTTAGAAAATCCAAAAAAATATTTATTTAGATTGATTGAAAATGATTATGGAATAAGATACAAAGAATTGTATGAAGAATATATTACAAGAGTAAAATTATTAAAGAGATTATCTGAACTAAATATTTCAGATTTTCAAACTTTTAGTAAAATTGTACAAATGTATTACTATAATAAAGAGAATGTTTTGAAATATTATAATATTGAATAAAATTTGGGGTCGAGGGAATATATAGTCTCACGGGAACTTCAAGCGGTCGGCTGAACTCCTTTTCGGAGCTTACACCGCCGCTCTGAGTCGGATCTTTTATCCGACCCCTTAACGGCCGCCTATTTTTGAGGGGGGCTTCACCCTTAGATGCTTTCAGGGCTTATCCCCTAGGGCGTAGCTACCGGGCATGCCCTTCACGGACAGCCCGTATACCAGAGGCCCCGGCCCGCCGTTCCTTTCGTACTAGGCGGACCTTCCCCTCAGGCGGCCAGCACTTCCGACAGTTATAACCGAACTGCCTCGCGGCGTTCTGAACCCATCTCACGATCCCCTTTAATGGGTGGACACCCCCACCCTTGGCGGCTTCTGCACCACCAGGATGGGGAGAGACGACATCGATGTCGCAAACCGCGGGGTCAATGGGGGCTCTCGCCCGCGACGGCGCTGTTACCCCCGGAGTAGCTTTTCCGCCAGCCCGTACCCCCACTAGTGAGAGTACGGGGTTCGCTAGGCCCGGGTTTCCCCCCTGTGCCCCTTGATGGTCAGGGCACAGTCAGGCCAGCTTTTGGCCTTGTCCTCTACGGCGGATTTCTGACCCGCCTGAGCTGACCTTATGGACCCTGCCGATACCTTTTCGGCAAGGTGCCGCCCCAGCCAAACCGCCCACCTGCCGCTGTCCCCTTTCGGGTTAGCCCTGAAGAACCTGGAGGCGGGTGTTTCATCGTCGCATCCTTCCTACCTAGCGGCAGGAATTCATCGCTCCCCGCTACCCTACACACCAGGTTCTTCAGAGCAACAACAGGCTGCGGTTAAGCTTCACGGGGTCCTTCTTACCCATCGGAAGTCCCTGGCCTTCTCACCAGGATAGCTTTTCAGGGGGCGCCGGCCCGGGACAGTGGCGGGCTAGTTACGTCGTTCGCAGAGCCAGCATTTAACTGGCAAGGCATTACGCTACCTTAAGAGGGTCAGAGTTACCCCCGCCGTTTACCGGTCCTTACCCCCCTTGAACGGGGGATTCAGATACCGGCACCGAGCAGACGTCACCCCCAGTACAAACCCTTTCGGGCTTGCTGGGAGCTATGTTTTTGGTAAACAGTCCGCCCGTCCTTGTCACTGCGACCTGCGGTCCACACCGCAGGCATCCCTTCTCCCGAAGTTACGGGACCAATTTGCCAAGTTCCCTAGACCGGCTTGACCCCCACGGCCTTAGGCTTCTCACCCAGGGGACCTATGCTGGATTTCGGTACGATCGCCTCGAATCGCACCCTTTCCCTTTTCATTGCTGGAAGGCCTCGGCATAACCCTTTCGGGCCCATCAGGGTTTAGACCGGTTCTCACCATGACGGTACTCCCCGGTCCTATCCCCCTTGGCACGGTAAGTGGGTTTTACCCCACCCCCGTGTACGCCTAGCCCTCCGGGTCGGGAAAGGGCGTTGCGTTGCCGCATCTATCGGGGCGGTAGGGGAATATTAACCCCTTTCCCTTTCTCCAGACTCCTCTCGGAGCCTGGATTAGGATCGACTAACCCCAGGCTGATCTTCATTGCCTGGGAAACCTTTCCCCTTTCGGCCGACGGGATTCTCACCCGTCTGATTCTTACTACCGCGGGGATCTTCATTCCCGACGGCTCCAGGCTCCCTTTCGGGAACCCTTCTAGGCCATCGGGACGCCCGCCTACCTCACGCTGGCATTTGCCAGCGGACCGAGGTCTCGGCGGCTGGCTTAGACCCGTCCGTTTTCGGAGCCTACCCCCTCGTCGGGTGAGTTGTTACACACTCCTTAGATGATGGCCACTATTAGGCCCACATCCCCGATGTCTTAGGGGGCAGACTCCTTCAACATCGTTTAGCCAGCACTTTGGGGCCTTAACCTCGGTCTCGGTTGTTCCCGTCTCGGAGTTGCGGCTTTCCCGCAACCCCCGTTTCCCGGGCTACGGACCCTATGGCTTCGGAGTTGGACTCTGTACGGAAACCCGTACAGAATCCGTCGCTCTACACCAAAGGGATCCTAACCCGAGACCTGGCTGGGGTCAGTTTCGGCGGGGACCGGCTATAACCGGGCCCGAGTGGCTTTTCACCTCTACCCCAAGGTCATGAGAGGAGTAAGCTCCACCTCTTCGGGCCTCCACGGGAAACCCGCTTCACCCTGCCCCGGGGTAGATCGCCCGGTTTCCGGTCATACCCGAGTGACTAAACCGCCCTTATGGGACGGCGCCCCTCACCTGGGAAAACCCAGGTTGCGGGCTTTCGGTTTCCCTATGGCTCCGGTATAAACCTTAACCTCGCCACTCGGGTATACTCCCCCGCAAGTTCTTCAAAACTCACGGTAGAACTAGCTAGCACCCTATCTGGTACTCATCTGTCACCAGATTTTCCCAGATAGGATGCTTAACTAGCCCTACCAGACTATCCCCGCCCGGTTTCAGGCTCTTTTCACCCCCTACCAAGGGTTCTTTTCACCTTTCGGTCGCCCTACTAATACGCTATCGGACTCGGAGAGTATTTAGCCTTGGGGGCTAGTTTCCCCCAACTTCCCGACGGAAATCCAACCGCCGGTACTCCGGAAACGGGAAATCCCGTTACTGTATTCCCATACGGGGCTGTCACCCTCTACGGCCCCGGACTTCCACCGGAGTTCTGGGAATACAATAACGGGAAGCTCCCGCTCCTTTACCCCACATCTCCTCTAAATTACTTTAGAGGATTCGGTTTAGGCTCCTTCCCTTTCGGTCGCCCCTACTCAGGAAATCACAATTTGTTTTTTATTCCTACGGGTACTAGGATGTTTCCCTTCCCCGCGTTCCCCTCCCTTACGGGATGCCTTTCAGCAGGATATCCCATTCGGGGATCCGGAGATCAACGGTTGCATGCACCTCCCTCCGGCTTTTCGCAGCTTGCCGCGCCCTTCTTCGGCTTCCGAGCCCAGGCATCCACCGGGCGGGTTCCTGAGACTATATATTCCCTCTCATCCCCCTCATCTTTATCATCAGGCTCACTTCTCTACCTTAGGTAGAGAAGATCATATACATAATATTAAATAATATAATATTTAAAAATGTATCACTAGACTTTTTCTACTATGAAAGAAGTCAATTTAGATAAGAATTCTAATTTTTCTGAATGGTATAATAATATAGTAAGAATTTCTAAGATTATTGATGATAGATATCCTGTAAAAGGAATGCCTGTTTATTATCCAAATGGGTATTTTGCAATTAGAAAAATATTAAGTATTTTAGAAGATGAATTAGAAAAAAATGGATTTGAACCATACTGGTTCCCAATATTAATTCCATATGATATATTTAAAAGAGAAAGTGAACATATAAAAGGTTTTGAATCCGAAGTATTTTATGTTACTCCATCAAAACCAATAGAAGAAGAAAAAGAAATAAAATATATATTAAGACCAACATCTGAAACTGAAATGTATTATATGTTTTCTTTATGGATAAAATCTTACAGAGATCTACCTTTGTTAACTTATATGACAAATACAGTATATAGATATGAAACAAAAGCAACAAAACCATTAATTAGAGGAAGAGAAATTTTATGGAACGAAGCACATACTGTGCATAAAGATTTGGATGATACAGAAAGAATGATAAAAAAATCTATGGAAATTTATTCAAAAGTATTTTGGGATCATTTATCAATACCACATATATGGGTAAGAAGACCTGATTGGGATAAATTTGCTGGAGCGGATTATACATTAGCTGCAGATACTATATTACCTGATGGAAGGTTTTTACAAATTGGAACTACCCATTTATTGGGAAGAAATTTCTCTAAAGCATTTAATATTATTTTCGAGGATGAGCATCCATTTATAAAAATAGATAAAAATAAATTTGAGGCATTTAATGAAAATAATTATAGATATGAAATAGAAATTATTGAGAATAAAATAAAAATAAGATTATATAATAATAATGAATTAATTAAATCATATGAAGGAAATATTGAATTTAATGGAGAAATATCTGAAGATAATAAAGATTTAATAAATAAAATAAGTGATATAATTAAAAATAAATTTAACGAAAATAAATTAATTAATAAAAAATTTGCTTGGCAAACATCTTTTGGAATATCTATGAGAACATTAAGTGCAGTAATTTCAATACATGGAGATAATAAAGGTTTAATATTACCTTTTGAAATATCAAATATTCAAATAATAATTATCCCAATATATTATTCAGAAGATGAAAAGAACAAAATATTAGAATATTGTGAGAAAGTATATAATTTATTAAAGGAAAAATATAGAGTAAGAATTGATAAAGATGAAACAAAAAGTCCTGGATGGAAATTTAATCAATATGAATTATTAGGAGTACCATTTAGAATATCTATTGGAAAAAAAGAATTGGAAAATAATACAGTTACAATATCTATAAGACAATATAATAATAAATCAAAAAATTATGAAGTAAAATTAGAAAATTTATTAAATGAACTAAATAAATTAATTGTTGAATATGATAAAGAGATAAAGGAAAGGGCAAGAAAATATTTTGAAAATAAAATATTAAAATTAGATAATTTAAAAGATCTTGAAAATAATTTAGATAAAAATATAGCATTTAAAGTTCCATTTTGTATGAGAGAAGAATGCGCAAAGAATATTAAAGAAAAGTATTCATTAGATGTAAGGGGAACTGATATTATACCTGAAGAAGCGAAGGATAAAAAATGCATATTTTGTAATAAAGATGCAAAATATTATGTATATATAGGAAAAAGTTATTAGTGTGGCCGTAGGCTGCTTTTAGTATATATTTTTCTAAGCGGACAGGCCTTGTACCGCCAGGACATATTTCTCAAGGTACATATATCCTCTCCGAGTTTACCCGAAGTTACCTCCAGGTATTAACTCTTCATCTTCATCGGATATATGCCCGTGATTTCTTTTTATGTAGCCAGGGGTTTCCCCCTCCGATTCCTCGGTGGCTTATCGGTAAGCAGACCTTCCTACGGCCACCTTTTTTATATATTTCTTATAAATATATAAATTATGCCTGACCAACTACCACTATTTACATATCTTGGATTATATAAATTTGGAAAAGAAAAATCAAAAATAAAATTAAATAGAAATAAAATAATAATATTTATAATTATTTTCGCGGCCCTAGTATATATTGCAAATATTTATATATCATGTCTAATTTAGAAGAAGATTTAGAATATAATAGAAGATATAAGGAGGTTTTACATATATTTAATGTTTCATTGAAAAATAATAAAGGATTGGAAACTGTTAGAAGTTTTATAAAGGCAGTTATTGAATATTATGATTATGCAATTGAATTATATTTTAAGAAATTATATGAAAATAAAAAGATTGATGAAATTCCAGATAGTCCGATCAAAAGGTATAGAAAAATAATTGAAATTACAAAAGATAAGGAACTGGAAGAATCATTAAAATATTATAAGCTATTAAAACTTGCTTTAAATTCTGATGCAAGGATAATGAATGAATATAGAAAGAGTATGGTTATAAAATTTAGGACATTAAGTGGAGAAGAATTTGAAATAAATATAAAAACATTAAAAGATATTGCAGAATCTGTTAAAAAATTTTCTACAATTATTAGTAAATATATATAATGGCGAAGGTATATACAATATCTTCTGGAAAAGGAGGGGTAGGAAAAACTTTCTTTTCTATAAACTTATCAAGAGCCCTATCATTATTAAATTTTAAAACATTATTAATTGATTTTAATTTAAGTACACCAAATGTATCAATAAATCTTGGATTGGGTAATGAAAAAAATAATATACATAAATTTCTAAGGGGGGAAATTGATATAAAAGATTGCATAAAGGAATATAAAGAAAATTTTTATATAATTCCTGGAAGTTTAGATATAAAGGATTTAATATATATTTCTACAGAAAGAATACATAATGGAATAATGGAAATATATGATGATTTTGATTATATTATTATAGATTCTGCTGCTGGAATTGGTAAGGAAGCAATAGAGGCATTAAAAGCTTCTGAAGAGGCAATATTAATAACAAATGTTGAAAAATCATCATTATTTGATGCATATAGAGTTACAAAAGTATTGGATAGTTTAGATATAAAAACTCTTGGAATTGTTTTAAATAAAGTTAGAAGAAGAGTAAATTATTTAAGAATTGAAAGATTTTTTAAAAGACAAATAATTGGGATAATTCATTATGATGAAAATGTACAAATTTCAATGGATAATGGTATACCTTTAATAGATTATAATATAAATTCTATAGCATCTAAAGATATAATAAAAATTGCAGAAAAAATAACTGGAAAAGAATTAGAGATTAGAAATAGTTTTATAGATAATATATTAAAAATATTTAAATGGAAATAGATTTTGAATTGGATAAAATATTCGAAACATTAGATAAAAAGAAATATAAGAAAATATTATTACAATTTCCTGATGGATTAAAACCATATTCAAAAGAAATATACGATAAAATAAAGGAAAAATATAAAGATATTGAAATATATATTTGGTTTGGATCAGATTTTGGTGGATGCGATATACCAATATATTTAGATAAATATGGATTTGATTTAATAATTCATTTCGGCCATTCAAAATTTTATAAATTAAAGTTAGATGAACAATAATATATTTTTAATTTTATCAATTATTTTTCTATTTATTTCAATTATTTTATTATTTATTTATTCATTATCAAATTCTTCTAATACAAAATTTGCTGGATTAATATTAATAGGCCCAATACCAATATTAATATCAAATTCTTATCAATTATCAATTATATTATTAATTATTTTATTGATTATTATTTTGATTATTCTTATTATCTTCTTCTATAAGGTAATTATATAATTCTTTTAAATTTTTAAATACCATTGTAGCACCAGCAGAAATCAATTCTCTCTTTTTATTTACACCACTAGCAACTCCTATTACATTTATTCCAGCCCTTTTTGCAGCAATAATACCATATATAGAATCCTCTATTGCCAATATTTCATTTGGCAATAAAGAAAATCCTTTTATTATTTTAATATAACCTTCTGGATCTGGTTTTGGTTGTTTTACATCATCAGAAGTTATTATAACATCGAATAAGTTATCTATATGCAGATGTTTCAATATTTCCATTGTTAATCTTCTAGTATTTGATGTAAAAATTGCCATCTTATATTTTTTATCCTTAAAATAATTTAATATTTGTTTTGCCCCTGGATTAAATTTTATTTTTTCTATATATCCATTTATCATTATATTTTCAAATTCTTTCTTTAAATCATCAATTGATATATTTAAGTTATATTTTCTTATTATATTATATATTATTTCTTCTAAAGGCATTCCAGAATTATCTAATGATCCTTCTATCTTTATATTATATTTTTCCAATATTTTTTTATGAGCCTCATCATAAACTTTTAAGCTATTTATAAGTGTTCCATCCAGATCTATAATTACCCCCTTTAAATTGTAAAATATAACCATATTATAATATTTTAAAGAAAGATATAAAATAATTAATATGATCAAAATAAGGGAACAAATAAAGGATATAATAATTAATAATTATATTAAGGAAGGAAAAGATCCGTTTGATTCTATAATAGGACAGGAAAATGGAAAGAGACAAATGCTATCTTCACTAATTTCTGGAAGAAATATATTAATAATAGGACCTCCTGGTACTGGAAAAACAACTTTAGCAAAAAATATAGCAAAAATATTACCAGAAATTGATTTTCCAGAAGGAATTCCATTATGGGCTTATGAAGAATTTCCTTTTGTCTCTGAAGAATATAGAAGAAAATGGAAAGAAGGTCCTTTTATAAAAATAAGAGGAGAAGATAGATTTATTAGAATTCAAGGTTCTTATGATTTATCTGTAGAAGATTTAATTGGAGATATTGATCCTTCAAAAGCATTAAAATATGGAATACATTCTTTAGAATCTTTTATACCTGGAAAAATATTTAGGGCACAACATGGTGTATTATTTTTTGATGAAATAAATAGAGCACCTCCAAAGGTTCAAAATAGTTTGTTAGAATTATTAGAAGAAAAGAAAATAACAATTGGACCGTATGAATTTCAAATACCATTGGATATAATATTTATTGCTACAATGAATCCTGAAAGTTATTATGGAACTGAAAAAATATCTGATGTATTATTAGATAGATTTGATATAATAAATTTAGACTATCCAAAGGATGTTGAAGAAGAAAAGAAAATTGTATTAAAATATGGAAAAAGTTTAGATGTTAATTTTCCTGAAAAATTGTTAGAATTAACAATTGAATTTATACAAAAATTAAGAAAAGATGATAAATTGGAAAAGAAACCATCTGTTAGATCTACAATCGGTATTTATGAAAAAGCACAGGCATTGGCAATAATAGATAAAAAAGAAAATGTTGAAATTCAACATATATTTGAATCTTTATTATCAATATTACCACATAGAATAAGATTAAAACCATCATATAAAATGGAAATAAATGAAGAAGAGTATATAAAAAATGAATGGAATTCTTTTATAATTGGGAAAGACTTTCGGAGTTGACTCAGAAAATTTAATAAATAGACCTGGAGAGTCCTTTAAATATAGTTCAAAAGATATTAAGAAAAATATAAATGAATTAATTGAAAAAATGATAAAAGAAGGATATCCAATATTTGATATAGATAAAATTATGGAAAACAGAGAAGAATATTCTGATATATTATCAAAATTAACTGAATATGACGAAAAAAGGATAAGGGAAGATAAAGATTATAGGTTTAATAAAGAATTTAGAAAATCTTTAAATAAATTAAAGGAAATATTAACTAGTGAAGGATATATAGATGAAAGTGGAGAACTAACTGAAAAATCTTTAATGGAGTATTCTAAATATTTAATAGGAAATATAGAAAAAGAAATTGAAGGGATATTTGAATATGGAAAATATTTATCATATTATATTGGAAATGATGAGGAATTTTATAAAAAATATTTTAGTATAGGGGATAAATATAATAAAATTGATATAAAAGAAACAATAAGAAAATATGTAAAGGATAAAGATATTGCAAGATTTATTGTTAATGTTAAAAGAGAAAATAAAGGTGGTAAATATATAATTCTATTAGATGTATCTGGAAGTATGATTGGAGAAAAAATATTTGAAGCAAAAAAAGCATTAATATTATTAGTATCAAAGATATTAGAAGATAATAATCTATTAGATGTAATTTTGTTTAATGATAAGATTGTTAGAGAATATAATAATGTTAGGGGATTAAAAGATATAATAGATATATTAAGAATTATACCAAATGGAAGTACAGATATTGCCTTAGCATTTAATTATTTATTAAATAAGGAAGAAAATGGACATATAATATTAATAACTGATGCATTACCAACAAAGGGAAAAAATCCTGTAGAAAGAACTTTAAGGTTAGCTAAAGAATTAGGCCAAAATTATTATATATCAATAATTGGAATACAATTAAATAATGAAGGAGAAAAAATTGCGAAAGAAATAGTAAAATATGGAAGAGGAAGATTATTTATTTCTAAAGATATAAAAGATTTGAAAAAACTATTATTATTAGAATATGAAATATCTAGACAACAGATGATAAAATAATTTCTTCGGGTTTATTTTCGCCTATATATTTCTTATATTTTCCTGCTAATTTTTTTCTTGCAACATCTAAATAAAAACTTATTCTATTTGTAAATTCTGGTTTGTTATAATATATTGATAAAATAATATCTTTATAGAATACTTGTGCAGCCCTTGTATATGGTTTACCAAATGCATGCCTCATTCCTTGTGAAATTCTATCTGCACCTGCACCATATACCAATGCATGTTCTCTTACAACATGATGAGGATATTTTCTTACAATAAACAAGAATTCTTTTACTTCACTTTCTAAATATTTTAATATATTTGTTCTTACAGATTCTAAAGAATAATCTGATACTTGAACATTATGTAATGCAATTAAATGTCCTGCATATTTCCATTGATTTTTTGGTATGTTTGTCATTCCCATAATTTGCATCCTTAATTTTGGTACTGGAGCACCTGGAATTTTATTATATGATTTACTATATGAAAATCTTGTATAAGGTCTTTCTATTTCCCTAAATATTCTCCAGGGTCTCTTCGCCATTTTATATCATTTTCTTTAATAATATATTTATATCTTTTCCATAGTATCCATATGCCCCACCCTGACTATATGGAACCTTTATACCTTTTCTTGGATATCCTCCTGATGGAGGTTTTAATCTAAATATCTTTTTTATTTTTGGTATTGAATCCAAATCTATTTCATTATTTATTAATTTTTCAACTAATGTATCAATATCTATATTTAATGTTTGCTTAATATAATCTTCTGTTAATCTTTTATTTCCTTCCAATCTTCCTCTCTTTAATAATAATTCCTTTAATGTTTCTTTATCTATTTCTCCCCATGCAACCCAAGGTTCAACCTTTTTTATCATTCCCCTTATATCTTTTGTATCTTTCATTATTACTGCATAATTATTTCTTCTTAATCTTAATAAATATAATGTATCTTTTATTTCTTTATTGGCTTTAACAGTTCCTTTTATTCTTACAATTGCCAATAATCCCATTTTATACAAATCCAATCTTTAATCCAGAATATTT
>JAPWTZ010000039.1 GCA_028275775.1 Candidatus Nanopusillus sp. | reverse complement strand
AACCAACACATGTTACTTTTTCATTATCAGGAGAACCATTATTATATCCATATGTTGCAGAAAGTATATTATATATTAAGAAAAATTGGCCATGGATAAAATCAATATTTATAGTAACATCTGGACAAGTTCCAGAAGCATTAGAAAGATTGATTGAAAAGAATGCATTACCAACACAATTATATATATCATTTACAGCTCCAAATAAAGAGATGTACAAAAAAATATCTGTTCCTATATATAAAGATTATTGGGAAAGATTTCTAAAATCATTGGAAATTGCATCAAAAATGAAAACAAGAAGAGTTGCAAGAATAACATTAATTAAAGGAATAAATGATGATCCAAAATATTTTGATGAATGGGCTAAATTAATTGAAATATACAATCCTCATTTTGTAGAAGTAAAATCCTATTCATTCTTAGGATATTCAAGATCAAGGTTAGAATATAAAAACGTCCCAAGTATGGAAGATGTAAGAAATTTTGCAAAAGGATTGGTAGAAAAATTACCTGGTTATGAAATATTTAAAGAAGATATTGATTCAAGAATTGTATTAATAAAAAATAGAAGAGAAGGAATGGATATAGATCCTATAATAAGGAATGTAGAACCCAATGTATAATTATTTTAATCTATAAAGTGAAACTAATCTGCCAAATTTCCTAATTGCTGCCCAAAAAGGTGGTCTAATAAATTTTTTTGATTCCCTAATTTTTCTTATTTTAACATTATAGTTCTTGAATACCATTATAATTCCTTAAATGAAAAAATTTTAAAATTATAACAAAAAGAAAAAGCCTATAGATATAATTGTTAAAATTATACTATGAATTATACCAGACTTTATAGTTCCCTTTGCAAGTTTTCCAATAACTAAACCTGTAAAAACTGC
This sequence comes from Candidatus Nanopusillus sp., assembly GCA_028275775.1. Classification (GTDB taxonomy): domain Archaea; phylum Nanobdellota; class Nanobdellia; order Nanobdellales; family Nanobdellaceae; genus Nanobdella. The sequence goes on along the minus strand of JAPWTZ010000039.1, from coordinate 1,910 downwards.
ATTAATTAACAATAGTAAAAAAGATAAGAATTTATATATATTTATTAGTTCATAATATGTTTCTTTATTAAATGAAAGACCTGCAGATTTTATATTAATTATTAAATAATATATTGCAATAATTGATAATAAAATCCCAAGATATAATCCATAATATGTATAAGTTGTAAGTTTTAATTGAGATAATCTATCCTTTTTAATCATTTCTAAATTTCTTATACTTTCTGATAATGTATCTAATAAGTTACTTAAATCTCCACCACTTCTTAAAACATTATTTATATTTGATAAAACCTCAGATATTTCTAAATTATTTATTCTTTTTGCAGAATCATTTAATGCATCATAGAAAGTTTTTCCATATTCCATTTCAGAAATTATATATTTAATTTCTTTATTTAATTTCTTTCCATAATAATTATTTGATACACTCTTTAGAGCAATTGGTAATGGTTGCCCTATTTTTAAATAATGAGATAGATCTCTTAAAAATAATGGAAAATTATTTACCATCTCTTCATATTCTAAATATTCTTGAAGATATTTTAATGAATAAATTAAATATAACAATACAATTATTCCGATTTTAACAAAAATATTAACATTTATTGGTAAGAATATAAAAAATATTGAAAAAAGGGTTATTAAAGATATATATAATATATCCTTTTTATTCATTTATAATTTTCTTATTTTATCCAATAAAAGCTTTTTCTCCATTCTTATTACAGTTTCCCTTACCAATTCTACTGCATCTACATTTACTGATATAGAATCTATACCAAGTTTTACCAATAGTTCTGCATAATCTGGTCTAGAACCTGCTTGTCCACATAATGATGTATATACTCCATATTTTCTACATATTTTTATTACCCTTGATATTAATTTAACAACTGCAGGATGTCCTTCATCCATTAATTTTTGTACCATTTCATTATTTCTATCTACTCCTAATGTTAATTGCGTTAAATCATTTGTTCCAAATGATATAAAATCTATACCAGCTTTTTTAATTATATCTTCAATTGTTAATGCAGCAGCAGGTGTTTCTACCATTATTCCAAACTTTATATCTTTTCCAGGTATTAATCCCTCACTTTTAATTATCTCTTTTGCCCTATATACTTCTTCCCATGATATTACAAATGGTAACATTACCCATAAATTATTCAATCCCCTTTCTTTTACCAATATTTTAAAAGCTCTTACTTGAGCCCTAAATAATTGTTCTTGATCTAAATCTCTTCTAATACCATGCCATCCCATCATTGGATTTGCTTCTTTTGGTTCTTTTTCTCCTCCCTCTAAGTTCCTATATTCATCAGTCCTCATATCTAATGTCCTAACTATTACTGGTTTTGGATACATAATTCTTAATATTTCTTCTAATCTTTCTACTAAAATATTTGTAAATTCATCTAACTTATTATTATCTAAATACCATCTTGGATGCTTTCTATTTCTTAATACTAAGAATTCCAACCTTAACAATCCTATACCATCTACCAAATCTTTTACTTTACTTACAGTTTCTGGATAATCAGCAATTGCCATAATTTTTGTAGCTGTAATTTCTAATGGTGTAGATTTTACTATTTTTCTTGCAATTTCCTTTTTAGTTAATTCTCCTAATTTTACTTCTCCTTCATATACAACACCATGTGTTCCATCTACAGTTATAATCATTCCATCTTTCAGTATTTTAGTTGCATCCTTTGTTCCAACAACTGCAGGTTTTCCTAGTTCTCTTGAAACAATTGCAGCATGCGATAAGTGTCCGCCTTCATCTGTAACTATTGCAGAAGCCTTTGCCATTAATGGTTCATAATCTGGATTTGTCATTACAGTAACTAATACATCCCCCTCTTCAAATTTATCAAATTCTTCTGGAGATAATATTATTTTTA
>JAPWTZ010000038.1 GCA_028275775.1 Candidatus Nanopusillus sp. | reverse complement strand
TGTTTATATAATTTATATGATAATGTTTTTGGTCTTGGCCAATATTTTGATATATTTATTATATCAAATTTTACATTTTCAACTAATTCCAATGTCTTTTTAAAATCTTCTTCAGTTTCTGTAGGATATCCAACAATTATATCTGTTGAAATTGTTCCTTCATAATATCTTTTTCTTATTTTTTCAACTAATTCATAAAAATCTTCAATACTATATCCTCTTCCCATTGTTTTTAATACATTATTTGATCCTGATTGAACTGGTATATGAAAGAACTTAAATATATTTTCATTATCATAAGATTCTAATAATTTATCAATAAATTTATTTAAAATTCCGGGATTTGCCATTCCAATCCTTACATAATATTCTCCTTTAATATCCTTTAATCCAAATAATAAATCTGCTAAATCAATATTTAAATCATATCCATATGTTGCTAAATCTGTTCCTGTAAAATATATAATTTTTAATCCTTTTAATTTTGCATCTCTTACTTCTTTATAAATATATTCTGGAGGATATGATCTTGCATTTCCTCTTGCCAATTTTGTAGCACAATATAAACAATTCCATAAACATCCTTCTTGTAATATTATTATCTTTATTGGATATTGATCTACAGAAGGTAATAATTTATTTGTATTTTTCCTATCAATTAATACATCTATTTTTCCATTTAAATAATCTTCTAAAACTTTATCTACTTCTTCTATATGATCTAAACCAACTAATGGATATCCTTTAAATAGTTCGGGTTGGTGTTGTACTAAACAACCTGCCAAAATTAATTTTTTATCCTTATATTTATTTATTAATTTTATTGATTTTGTTTCTGTTGGTCCTTTAACAGTACATGTATTTATTATTAATATTTCACTTTCATCAGGATTTTCTGTATATTTATATCCTTTTTTAATTAGTATATTTTTCATTATTTCTCCTTCAGCTCTATTTAATGTACATCCTAAATTAATTAAACTAAATTTCATAATCTAATTTTTTCAAAAAATTTTTATATATATTCATCTAGCCTTTTATTTTTATATTTATTTAAATATTCTTTATATTTTTCTTCATTATATTTTACTTCAATATTATCTAATCTTTTAATTGGTTTTAATTTATCATAATATTTAACCACAATATAATAAAATACATATTTTGATGATACATTTAGGAAATGAGGTATAACTAAATATAGACCATTATTTGGAATTTCTTTATTTTTAACTACTAACCAAAACAGATCTTCTAATATTCTTATATTTATTCTTAAATTATTTAATTTCTTTATTTCTTCATTATCTATATCTGAAAAATCTACAAAATTCTTTATTTTTTCTTTACCAATTTTTTCCAATTCTTCTGCCTTTTCTTCAATATATATTACATATTTTAAATATTTTTCATTTTCCTCAGGTTTAGATATCAATAAATATATATTATTTAAAAATATTCTAATTATTTCAAGAATTTCATCATTTGTTTTTGGAAATTCATTTAATGTCTTTTCTATATATTCATAAAATATAAACAATCCCACTCTTTCTCCTTTTTTTATAAAATCTTTTTCACTTATACAATATGTATAAAAATGTTTCCTTTCAAGATCATCTTTTGGGTTCATAAAACATATACTTTTTTCAAAAATTATTAAACATATGTCAGAAGAAATAAAATTATTAGCAAAAATGCTGAAGGACGATCCAGATTATTTTAAAGTTCTAAATCACTTAAAGATTGCAAATTTAGATTATGCAAAAAACATATCAAAATATACAAAAATTGATATTAATAAAGTAAGTAAGATATTAGAAGAATTAAAAGAGATTGGATTGATTGAAGAAGTACATAGTAAAACTGTTAAAAGAGTAAAAGCAAGGTTAAAGAAACAATTTCAGGTTAGAATGCATCATACATATTATAAATTAACATGGTTGGGAAAACAAGTATATAAGTATTTAAGGGATAATAACTAATATGCCCATACTATGTTTAATAAGGCATGGTGAATCATTATGGAATAAAGAAAATAGATTTACTGGATGGGTAGATGTACCATTAACAGATGTAGGAAGAGAACAGGCAAAAAAGGCTGGAGAAATATTAAAAAGTTTAAATATAAAATTTGATATTGCATATACAAGTTTATTATCAAGGGCAATTGAAACATTAGAAATTATTATAAAAACATTAGGATATAATATTCCAGTAATAAAAGATGCTAGTTTAAATGAAAGACATTATGGAGATTTACAAGGATTAAATAAAGATAAAGTTGCAGAAATATATGGAAAAGAACAAGTAAGATTATGGAGAAGAAGTTTAAAAGTAAGACCTCCAAATGGAGAAAGCTTAGAAGATACACAAAAAAGGACTATACCATTTTTTGAAAGGGCAATAAAAGGAGATTTGGAATTAAATAAAAATGTTTTAGTTGTTGCACATGGAAATAGTTTAAGGTCAATTGTTTCATATATTGAAAATTTAAATGAGGAACAAATATTAAATTTAGAAATTGAACCTGCAGTTCCTATTTTATATGATTATGATATAAATAATAAGAAATTTTATAATAAAAGAATATTAAAAATCTAATATGCCGCGGTGCCCGAGAGGCCTAAGGGGGAGGGCTGCAGACCCTCTTATCAGGGGTTCGAATCCCCTCCGCGGCTATTTTGTTATAAAATCTTTTCCAACATATTGTCTTAATATACTTGGTATTAGTATTCTATTATTTTTATAATCATAATTATTTTCTAATATACATGTTAATGTTCTTTGTATTGCAGATAATGTACAATTTAATGTATGTACATAATCTAAACTATTATCTTTTTTTCTATATCTAATA
>JAPWTZ010000011.1 GCA_028275775.1 Candidatus Nanopusillus sp. | reverse complement strand
GGATTCGAACCCGCGATCTTCAGGTCCACAGCCTGACGCCTTACCACTAGGCTACCCGGACCATAAAAGATCATTATCATTTATATTTTTAACTAATATAAATTGAAGGCATTACATCATTAGGTGGATATGATCTTAATAAAACCCAATATAAGTATATATTATTACCCGAGTTTTGTTGTCCTATTGTTATTGGTAAACTAAATGAGCCAGGTATTGTTGTAGTACTCAATATTTGAGTATAATTTACTAAGAAATATGTATAACTACTAGAAAATCCAATTTCATATATTGTTGGAGCATAATTATATGTTGTACTTCCTACATTAGAAGTCCCTACATATAAATTAAATTTGCCTGCGGATCCTGAATTGGGATATGTAAATGCAGCACCATTATTATTACCACCAGCTATAAGTCCACCTCCGCCACCAATAAAGTATGTATTTCTATTATTTGCTGCACCTACACCTAAATCTATATAATCCCAACTTGTACCGCTTGTAGTTGGAACAGAAGCATAAATTTGTAATATATTATTTTGTATATTAAAGTTTACTGTTGTAGTAATACCTTCATTACCAGAAGATGAATATGGGATAATTGTATAATTTGTAGAAAAAGAAACACTATTTTGATTATTATATACATAAGTCCATGGTGAAGGTAATGAACTTAGATTTCCAAAGTTTTGATAATAATTAAATACATATTGTCCATTATCATATTGAGAAGTACCTAAAACTTGTATAGGTGCACCAACATATGGATAATATTGAGAATAGTAATTAGTGCTATTTGGTCCTATATTAATATAAATAGTTATATTTGAATTAGCAGGGATACCTTTTGTTAAATTTATCCACCAAACATCACAATAAGTACTTCCATTAATCAATCGACCTTCATACCATGAATATATGTTTGGATTACTGTTATAAGTTGTAGTAAAGTATACATTTTGACCATTTGGATTTATACAATTAAATAACGTTGCATTATTTATATATGCAAAACTATTTCCTATATTTATACTTCCATTACATATTGCTATATCTTGTTGAAATGGGGAAGGAGTTGAAATAGATTGAGTATTATATATTACTAAAGGTAAATATGATAATTGACAGGTTGGGGTGGTTGGGGTACTTGATGTAGATGTTGATATATTAAAAACAATTGGGGGTTGAAAATAATTAATTAATGTATTTGAAATATATTTTATATCAAATATTCCAATTATATCATTTTCTAATCCAACTTCTAATTCATAATTTCCATTTTGATCCGGAGGAATTTGTGACAAATTTGCAACAACAATTAATAAACCATTATTATATGGATTTACAATAGATCCATTTGAATTATAAGGATAAACATTAACTAACCTATTATTTAAAATTGCAAATACTTGAGAATAATTAACAGGTTCTGAGGGTTTTACATATGCATATAATGTATTATTTGCTATATAATAATCTAATAATTGGAAATTCAATTTTAAAGATCTTGAAATTTCTTGTCCAGAAGGATTTATTATATTTAAATTTGGAAATATTATATTGTATATCATAACAGTAGCAAGAGCACCTGCTACTAATAATATTAATGCTATAAATGTTTCAGATTGTAATCTCATATTATATTAATCAATTAGCATATATTAAAGTTTGAAACTTAACCCCATAACAGGATACCAATATTATATAATTCCATGAATTATTTACTAAATAATTATTACCAAAATATATTGTTGCATTTTCTCCTGGTAATAATAGATTTGATGAATATAAATAATTTATAGAATAATTAAATGAAGAAAAATAACCATTAACATATAATTGAAAACAAGATAAATCCAATGCTTTGTTTCCATTATTATATATAATCAAATAAGGGTTTGAATAGTTTGTTTGATTATTTAAAAATTTTATATTTTCTCCAACAATATTTTTTATTTGATTATCTATTGAATTTGCTGTATAATAAAAGTTTTTATAATAATTATTTAAAATTAAATATAAAACTGATGAAGAAACAATAAAAATAACAAATCCAATAATTGCCCCAATAATTGATCCTAAATCTGATCTCATTCTATTGTACAAGTACCTGCAGTTGTATTAACATATATTATATCCTGTGCATATGCTCCAGTAGATGCTACAATTCTTACCTGATAAAAGTTTGTTGCTAAAGAAATATTTGCAACAATTGCAATTGTATCATATGGACCCCAAGCAGAAGTACCAGTATAACTATTTGCAATATATATTTGAGTATTATTTATTAGTTCTCCATTAATAAACAATAATGTTAAATTTTGATTTAGTACAACACTTCCTCTATTTGTTACATAGAAATATAATAAATTTGTTGTACTATTATATGCACAAGAATCTAGTGTAATATAAGTATTTAATTGATTTTCTAATGATTGAGAATTTGCAATTGCAGCATTACTTATTCCATTTAAATTATTATATGCAGTAGAAACAAATATATAAGCAGCAATACCTGCAACTATAAATAATATAATTTCTACAAGAATTGTTCCGAATTGAGTTTTCATTAAGAATTATGATCTATTAAAAAATATAAATCTATTCTATTAATTCATATCCTTCAATACCCTTTTCATTCATAATCTTTTTCCATTCTATCATCCTTTCCTGTCTTTTCACTTCTAGTTCGCAAACTTTATCTATTATTTTTAAATTCTGTACACCTTTTATTTCAATTTTTTCTCCCCTTTCTATTGATATATTTACATCCTGTCTAATAGTTCCCAACCCTCTTTTTACTTTTCCAGTTAATCTTAATATTAATCCAATATATTCAGCTACTTCTTTTACTTCTTTTGGATCTCTTAAATCTGGACCTGTAGATATTTCTATCAATGGTATTCCCAATCTATCCAATCTATAAATTATATAATCTTCTCCTTCTTCAATTTTTCTTGCAGCATCTTCTTCAATACAAATTGTTCCTATACTTATTTTTTTATCCTTATATTTTAATTCTCCATTTAATGATAATAATAATGTTCTTTGAAAACCAGAGGTATTTGATCCATCTACAACAATTTTTCTCATAACCTGTAAAACCTTTGGTATATACATATTAAAAAATGTTGAAATTAATATTCCAAATTTTAGTGCTTCAATATTAATTAAATGTGGAGGCTCTTCATCAAGTTCAACTAAACAAGAATAATCTTTAGAATATTCATATATATATTTTTTATCTTTCATTGTCTCATATTCTGCAGCAATATCCTTTTTTCCAATTTCACTTAATGTTGCTCTCAATTTTCTTTCAATTCTATAATCATATTTATCACTTAAATTTGTAGGACAATTGCAAAACAATTTTTCTTTTGTATCAATTTGTTGATGTATTTCTAATCCAGCAATCATAACAATAAAAATATTAAAAAAATTAATAAATTATAATTTCAAAATAAAATTATGCAATTTATGAAAGCAAAGGGGTTCTATTCATTTGATTCTTCTGATTTACTCTCTCAAATCGAACAATACTTTATGGATAAAAGATATGGACCTGGGTATATTCCAAAAAATATAAAAAAAGAAAAAAATATAATTTCTGGAATTGTTCCTCATGCAAGTTATGAATATTTTTTACCAGTTTCTATAAAATTATATAAAGAATTATATGAGAATTTTGATTTTGATACAATAATAATAATTGGTCCAAATCATTATAATATTGGTCAGAAAATAAATTTGATAATTGATGACTGGTATACTCCTTTTGGTATAATTAAAACAGATGTAGAATTTGCTAGAAAAATATTAAATAATTATGATTCATATGAAAATCCAATATTATCTAGATATGAATATTCAATTGAAATTCAATTACCAATATTGAGATATTTATTTAAAGATAAAGTAAAGATTGTTCCAATAATTGTAAAAGAAGTTGAATTAGAAATGATAAAAGATTTTGTTAAATTATTAAAAGAATTATCTAAAGAATTAAATAGAAAAATAATATTAATATCTACTGGAAATTTATATCATCATGGAGAATTTTATGGAAATATTATATATAAAGAAAAAATATCTGAAAATGTAAAAAAAGAATCTGAAAAAATAATAGAATATATATTAAATTTAGATTCTGAAAAATTATATAAATTGGAAATAGATAGTAAAATATTCTGCGGAAAATATCCATTTTTATTTTTTATAGAATATACAAAATTATATAAGGGAAAAATAGAACTAATAAGTCATGTTTTATCTTCTGAAATAAATAAAGATGAAAAGAATGTTGTTGATTATGCATCTTTATTATCTTATAAACCATTAAAGAAATAATAATATTATGGATATAGATGACTTTAATGACATATATGAAGAAATTAGAAGAGAAATCGCTAGACAAATGAAATTATGGAGAAAATTCCTTAGTAGAGCAAGAAAAAGATTCGGATTAAACTTTGAATATGAAGTACCTGCAGTAGATTTAGTAGATAAAGGAGATAAATATATAGTAGAAATTGATCTACCAGGAGTTGATAAGAAAGATATAAATGTTACCTTAGTAGATCATCATCTAAAAATTGTAGCATCAAGAAAAATTGAAAAAGAAGAGAAAGATGAGAATTATATATTGTCTGAAAGAATGTTTTCAGGATATAAAAGGGTAATTCCATTACCAGAAGATGCAGATGAGAATTCTATAAAGGCAAAATATGAAAATGGAGTATTAAGAATTGAAATAGGGAAAAAGCCAGGCTATGAAGGAAAGAAAATTAATTTAGAATAATTTTTTAATTTTTTATAATATAAATTTTTATGAAATATAAATTTGTAGAAGAATTATTATCATCTGCATTTAAAAGGGCAAAAAATAATGGTAATCAATTTTATGATATAAAAGAAAGAAATATTGTAAAATTACAAACAATATATCAATATATTGATGATAAATTGGAAAAAATATATAATGATATAATTTTACCTGAAAACAAATTCTATAAAGAATTATATAAATTGTTATTTACTGATATAGATATAAAGAAATTAAGAGAAAGGATAAAATATATAAGAAAAACAATAAAGCAGGTTTATTTAAAGTATAATAATGATATAAAGTTAACAAAAGATAAAAAATTAATAGAAAAATATAGAAGAGAATTTTATGGAAGAATATCTAGTATATTAAGAAGAAATTGGATAATATTTAAATATTATAATATTTATTTAAATAGAAGAAGAAAAATACCGAATATTAAAAATTTACCTACAGTTGTTATTTCAGGTTTACCAAATGTTGGGAAAAGTACATTATTAAAAAATTTAACAGGATCAAATGTTAAAATTGAACCATATCCATTTACAACAAAAGATTTAATGATAGGATATATTAAAACACCATATTTTGATATACAAGTAATTGATACTCCAGGAATTTTAGATAGACCTATAGAAGAAATGAATGAAATTGAGAAAAAATCTATATTAGCATTGAATTATCTTGCAAATTTGATTATATATATTTTTGATTTAACTGAAACATGTGGATATAGTATTGAGGAGCAAATAAATTTATTAAATATGATAAAAAAGATATTCAATAAAGAAATAATTTTATATTTCTCAAAAAAAGATTTATTTACAGAAAGAGAAGAAAAAATTCTTAATGAATTTATTAAAAAATATAATAATATGAATATTTTTTATGATTATAATAAATTAAAAGAATTTTTAATATCTTATATAAAAAATAAAAAAGAATGGTATATATAAATATATTATGAAGTTAATAGTATCATCTGATATACATAATGATTTTGGAATTATATATAAAATAATAGAATTATATAAAAAAGAAAGACCAGATTATGTAATAATTTTGGGTGATATATCTGAATTGGGAGAAATAGAAAGAGGATTAATAAAAAAATTAACAGAATATATAGATCCAAATAAAATTTTAATAATACCAGGAAATCATGAAACATCAGAAGATATTAAATTATTGGAAAAAATATATAAAATAAGAAATTTAGATAAAAAATATATAGTAAGGGATAATTTTGTATTAGCTGGATTTGGAGGGGCAGATATATTATTAAATATAATTGATGAAAAAGAAATTGAAAGATTTTTAAATGAATTGAAGAAGAAATTTAATGATAAATATTTTATTTTATTAACACATATTCCTCCAAAGAATTCTATGACTTCTTTAGATATTTCTGGTAGTTATGAATTAAGAAAATTCATTGAAAATAATGATAAGGTTATTTTAAATATACATGGGCATATACATGAAGCAGGAGGTTTGGAAGATATAATAAATAAAGCAAAAGTTGTAAATGTTGCAGGAGAAGTAAAATTGGTTGAAATATATGATAAAAAGATAAAAATAAAGTAAAAATAAGTAATTGGATAGTTAGAAGAGAAAATAAGAGAAATAGAATTGAAATAATATATTTATAAAAAAATATTATTGATCATCAATGAAATAAACATTTATAACTGGTATTTTTAAACAGTTCATAGAAAAGAATTTAAAAATTTTCTATAAAAAATTTAAATGAGTGATGAGGGGTTTATAAATGATTTTTCAAATGAAAAAAAAGAAAAAGAGATTGTTTTAGGACAAAAAAATTATAAAATAAAAAAAGTTATTAAAAGAGATGGGAGGGTTGTTGATTTTGATCCCGAAAGAATAAAATATGCTGTAGAAAGAGCAATGAAAGCTGTTGGTCAATATGATAAAGAAAAATTGGAAAAAGTTGTTGATTATGTAATAAAAGTATTAGAAGAAAAATATGATAATACAAAATATCCAACTGTTGAAGAGATTCAGGATATTGTTGAATTATCTTTATTGAAATTTGATTTATATGATGTTGCTAAAGCATATATTTCTTATAGAAAAGAAAAAGAAAAGATAAGAGAAGAAAAGAAAAATTTATTGGGAAAATTCTATGAAGAGGAAGTTGCAAAAAGATTCTCTGTTAATTCGATTAGATTAATGGTAAATAGATATTTATTAAGAAATGAAAATAAAGAATTAATAGAAGGTCCAAAGCAAATGTTTGAAAGGGTTGCAGCATTAATTGTAATACCTGATATATTATATGATGAAAGGATATATGATAAAGAAGGAAAACAAAAAGTACATCCAAAAGAAGAATTTGATTTTGAAAAAAATGAAAATAAATATGGATTACCAATAAAAGATCCAAAGTTTAGATGGAATAGATATCATTTAGAAAGAATGAAATATTTGTACGATTATCTAAATGAAAGAGGCCATATGAAAGTTTCATGGTCAGAATTTATAAAAATGTTAGAAAATGGGGAATTTGACAAATATTACGAAAATTTCTATCAATATTATGATTTAATGGTAAGTAAAAGGTTTATGCCAAATTCTCCTACATTATTTAATGCAGGTGCAGTTTTAGGTCAATTATCTGCATGCTTTGTATTAGATATTGATGATAATATGGAATCAATAATGAAATCAGCAACAGAAGCAGCTTTAATATTTAAATCTGGAGGTGGAATCGGAATAAATTATTCAAAATTAAGACCCGAAGGCGATGTTGTTGCATCTACTGGAGGTGTTGCATCAGGTCCTGTTTCATTTATGAAAATTATAGATACAATTACAGATGTAGTAAAACAGGGAGGAAAAAGAAGGGGAGCGAATATGGGAATTTTAGAATCCTGGCATCCTGAAATATTTAAATTTATTCATTTAAAGGAAAAAGAAGGTGTATTAGAAAACTTTAATATATCTATAATGTTTGAACCATCTTTCTGGGAATATTTTGAAAATAAAAAAGAATATCCATTAATTAATCCAAGATTATTAAGGAAATATAATTTACCTTTGCCAGGGGATCCAAATTTTGATATAAATAAAATACCAAAAGAATCAATTACGGGATATGTAAATTCTGATAGAATATTACAGGAAGCATCATATGTTGCATGGGAAAAGGGAGATCCAGGATGTTTATTTATGGATAATATAAATAGAAGAAATGTTCAATATAAATATAGAGGACCAATTAGAGCCAGTAACCCATGCGGAGAACAGCCTCTATATCCATATGAGTCATGTAATTTAGGATCAATTAATCTGTATGCTTTGGTTGAATTTAAAGATGGAAAGGCAGAATTTAATTGGGATAAATATATTGAAACAATAAAATGGGCATATAGATTTTTAGATAATGTAATAGATGTAAATAAATATCCAATAAAAGAAATTGAGGAAGCTTCAAAAGCAGTAAGAAGGGTTGGACTTGGATTTATGGGATTGGCAGATTTATTCTATGCATTGGGAATTCCATATACATCAGAGGAAGGATATAAATTATTAATGAAAATAACAGAATATTTAACATATTATTCAATGTTAGAATCTGTTGAAAGAGCAAAAACAAGGGGTAAATTTGATAGATATGAGCAAACAACATATAAAGATGGAGAATTACCTGTAGAAGGATATTATCATAAAGAATTATGGACATTGGATTGGGAATATTTGAAAGAACAAATAATGAAATATGGAATAAGAAATGTTGAAGTTACATCAATTGCTCCTACAGGTTCTATATCAATGTTAGCAGATACATCTTCAGGTATTGAACCACAATATTCTTTAGTATATGAAAAAAGAGTAACTGCTGGTGTATATTATTATGTAGATCCAGAATTGGAAAGACAATTAAGAGAAAGGGGATTATATAATAATGATATATTAAAGAAAATATCCGATAATGGGGGAAGTTTATTGGGAATAAAAGAAATTCCAGATGATTTAAAAGCAGTATTCTTAACTGCATTAGATATACCTTGGTGGGATCATATAAGGGCACAGGCTGTTGCTCAAATATGGATAACTACATCAATATCAAAAACAATAAATATGCCAAACTGGGTTCAACCGGATGATGTATATTATTCATATTTATTAGCACATAAGATGGGATGTAAAGGAATTACTATATATAGAGATGGATCAAGATCTGCACAAGTATATGTAGCTCCTGCAGAAGCAAGTAAAGCAAGATTTATGGATTACTTTAGATTAGTTAAAGAAGGAAAAATAAATAATAGAACAATTGAAATATTAAAACAATATGGAATAAAGTTACCAAACTGGTATTATGAATTAACTAATAATGTTGAAGTACCAAAAATAAAATTAAATGCAAATATTAATAATACATTAAGGGTTGAAGAAAATGGAAATAATAAAGTTGAAAAATGTCCTGTATGTGGATCTACAAGATTAAAACATGAAGCTGGTTGTGTTATATGTATGGATTGTGGGTGGTCTGAATGTATAATTGCTTAGTTTTTTATAGTTTTAAGAAATAAAAGTGGACCCGCCGGGATTTGAACCCGGGATCTCCGGCTTGCAAGGCCGGCATCCTACGACTAGACTACGGGCCCGATTATTAAATTTCTTATATTTATATATATAAATTTGTTTTAGAATTATAATAAAAACATTCTTTTATCATATTTAGTTTTTATAAATTATCTTTTGTTTGGGTTTTAAATATTATTAAAGATCTAACCAATATAAATTGATGGCATTACTCCATTTGGAGGATATGCTCTAGCAACAACCCATTCTATATATTGATATGAAGTATATACTCCATCTCCTGCACTTATTTCTAATGTATCATATTGAAATGGATTATAATTGATATTAGAATATACATAAAGTAGGGATCCATTATAACTTATATTATAGTACATTTCATATGTATCTAATAATGTTAATGGAACCCATACTTGATTAGAATTATAAATATAATATCCTGTTTGTGCATAAGATGAATTAACAATTAAATATGAATAAAATGTTCCTCCGTTTGGCGGAAGATATGTATAATTTAAATATTGATTTGTTACTGCAGATTTTAACATTGCTGCTTCAGAATTGGGTGGAGGAGCAGCACCATCATATTCAAATTGTACAAATGTAGATAAATTAGACGTACAACTCTCACCATCAGAAGTAGATCCAACATTACCTGGAGGAAATTGTTGACTTGTATTTCCAAATAATGCTATTATATTTGCATCTGCATTTGGAGATCCCCCTCCATAATACCAAGCTTCTTCAACAATTAAAGGTATTTCTGTGATATTCCAATTATTTGGAGGTAAGATATATGTACTTTCACCAGTTGTGTTATTTAACATTTCAATACCATAAGGAGTTGCTTGGGGTAGATAATTAACGGATGCTCTATAACATATATATCCAGTCCATCCATCAAATGTATTATTAAAATATCCATATACTATAAATGTATAATTACCATTATCATATTGCATAGTTCCTATAACTTGCGCATTAGTTCCTACATATGGATAATATTGTTGGTAATAATTATTACTACTATTTCCTACGTACATATATATTGTTATATTATTATTAGCAGGAATTCCATTTGATAAATTAATCCACCAAACATCACAATATGTATTTCCATTAATTAATTGACCTTCATACCACGAGTAAATATTAGGATTACTATTATATGATGTTGTAAAATATACATTTTGTCCATTTGGATTTATACAATTAAATAATGTTGCATTATTTACATATGCAAAATTATTACCAATATTAATACTTCCATTACATATTGCTATATCTTGTTGAAAAGGAGAAGGAGTTGGAATATTTTGTGTATTATATAATATTAAAGGTAAATAAGATGATTGACATGTTGGAGTACTTGAAGTAGAATAGGGAGGACTACTCGAAGTACCCGAACCACCTGAACTAGAAGAACCAGAACTACTTGAATTAGATGTAGTATTTAATGATTGAGAATTATTAATAGTAGAAAATATTAAATTAAATTTATTATTTAATATATCATAATTATAATTTATTCCATTATATATAAAATTCATACTTTTTATATAATATGTATCATTATAATAACATGGATGCAGGTTAATATAACATAAACTATTACTTCCTATAGAAATTATATTTCCATTATTACATATAACATTACTCCCATTTATAGATATAGTATTTCCATTATTATCAGTGAATATTATTATTGAATTATTTATATTAATAGGTATATTTCCATTATTATATATATCAAAATATATTGTATTATTTGAACAATATACATTATTTATTGTAAATGATATTACTTTAGATTGTTGATTAACTAAATTATTTGAAGGTAATGTTAATGAAGAAAACATACCTGAAACAAATGCATAAAGAATTAGAAAAATTGCAATAACAATAACAATAATTAATATTGATGCTATTATTGGAGAAATAGATTTCATAAATATTCTATCATTTTTTAATATATATAAGTATTTTTATGGTAGATGATAATTTGTAGATAATATTGATATAATTATTTCATTTACTTAGAAGATATAAAATAAAATTTTAAATGCGGCGGAGGGGATTTGAACCCCTGACGGATCTACTCCACTGGGTCTTGAGCCCAGCCCCTTTGTCCGCTCGGGCACCGCCGCTTAATAATTATATTTAGAAATTTTAATAATTTAAATAATATGGATAAGGGGATATTTATTATATTAGATGGATTAGGAGATAATTTAATTAAAGAATTAAGATATAAAACACCATTAGAGGATGCTAAAAAACCAAATATTGATAAATTGGTAAGATATTCTGAATGTGGATTATTATATATAAAAGAAAGAGGACATGTTCCAAAATGTATTGAATCAAATTTATCTTTACTAGGTTATGATTTTAAATATAATGAATTAATATTTAAAGCATTGATATATAAAGAATTAAAAGAAAATCAATTTTTAGTTGAAATAGAATCAAAGGAAGAACCAAAAATAAAAGATATATATGATATAATAAAATATAAAGATAATGATTATATATTGATTTTTGATAATTATGATAAAGAAATAATTGAAAAATTAAAGAAATATAAAATAAAAAATAAAACAATATATAAAGATTTAAATAAAAAAGATTTATTTGAAAAAAAATATAAAGTAAAAGCATTATATTTATCTTCAAGTCCTATTCATTTATCAATTGCAAAATATTTGAAAATTGATTATGAAAAACCTTTGGGAACTACTGGAAAAAGTGATGAAAATTTATTTTCATTTTCAGAATATGCAATAGCAAATAGAAATAAATATGATATAATATTTATTCATATAAGGGCTCCGGATATTTTATCTCACTTAAAAAACCCATTTAAAAAGAAAAAAATAATTGAAGAAATTGATGAATATTTAATAAAAAGAATAAAAGAATATTTTGATGCTATATTAATTACAGGAGATCATTCTACATCATCAATTAAAGGAAGACACATTTCAGATCCTGTACCTGTTATGATATATTCAAAATATTCAAGATATGGTTTTGTAAAAAATTTCTCTGAAAGAAAATGTATAAAAGGAACTTTAGGATTATTAAATTCAAAAGATATTATAAAAATATTTATTGATAGATTAAAATAATTATTGACCCGGTTTAGCTAATTTTTCTAATAAAGAAGGGTCTATTTTTTCTAATTCTTCAGGTTTTATTTCAGATATATCTTTTATTTTTATTCTATCAGGTAATTTATCTGTTGGCCTTAATATTCTAACTTGTACTCCAATTACTCCAGAAGGTAATTTTGCATGTCTTATACTTTTTCCAATTATTTTATTTAATTCTCCAGATTTTTTAATATATCCCTTTTGTTCTCTTATTGTAGATGTTCTATCTCCAATTATTTTTCCAGTAACTCTTACTTCAATACCTAAAGCTCCAGCTTGCATTACTTGTTCCATTACCCTTTGCATAATTCTTCTTATTGCTCTATTTCCATATCTTTCTATTTGAGATGCAATTAAATCTGCAACAATTTCAGAATCTAATAATGGATTTTCTACGCCAACAACTTCAATACTTGGATCTTTAACATTTGCAATATTTTCTACAATTCTTTTAATTTCATCTAAATTTTCATTTGCTCTTCCTAAAACCAATCTTGGTCTTGCGCAATATATAATAACTTTTGTACCCATTGATACCTTAAAATATTCAACTCTACTAATTAATTTACCTTTAAATCTTTCTTTTAAAGTTTTATCTAAAATTGCTTGTATTTTTTGTTCTTTTAAAAGTTCTTCTATATTTTTTGACGCCATTCTTCTAATATTTGTTTAACAATTTGTTTTAAGCTTTTTCTTTTCAATTTTTTAGATGTATCTAATGATTCTAAATATAGCCCGTATATTTTAATGTGTGATGTTTTCTTATGAGCAACAATTAATGTTCTTTTTACTCCACCAGGACCTGTTTTTATTTTTACAACCCTTAATCTTCCAGGAAACTTATTCCCCTTAGAAACATTAACAGAAATAATTACAACTTTATTAGGATCCAATCCTATATTTTTTGCATTATTTTCTAAAGAATTTAATAATTTAATAAAATATTTCGAAACTTTAACCGGATATCTTCCGTATGGGACCTTTCCCATTACATTTTTATGGTGTGCTTGCTTTTTATGATATTTATAATATGGGACTGCAATCTTCTTTTCAATAACCATTTGTAAATATTTCTTTGCATATGGTATTGTTAAATATTTAATAAATCTACCAACCATTTCAGAATCTTTCCTTGATATAGGTAAATTATTAGATGATACAGTAACAATTTTCTTATTCTCTTTTAATAATGATACAAGTTTTGAATCCATTTAGACATCTATATATAAAAATGTTTATAAAATATATAATATATGCTAGATAGGTTTTTTGAATTGTTTGTAATTGTTCTAGTAATATTTTTTATTACATTATTATTAATGGAGAAAGTTTCTTATATTTATAATATTAATGAAAAATATCAAATTATATATAATCAATTTATGCATGGAAGGATTTTAATTAAAGAAATTACAGAACAATATACAAACAATATTTGTAATTTAACATCAAATAATTTTAATCCAAATATAATGGATAATTTAGCAAGTTTTCCATATGAAATAATATATAAAAATTTAAGTAATATTAGTCAGGAATATATTTTTAGTAATGATAATATAACAAACATGCAAAATTATATAGAATTTAATAGGGTTTGTTATTATGATGGCTCATTATTTTTAGTTAGTGTATTTGTTCAATGAGATCTTTTAGTATATCAATATTTATTGAATTGGTGGTTGTAATAATTGTTTTATATTTTATTTTAACTTCAACATATTATAGTAATTTTTATATTGGGGGATATAATAAGGAAGATCTATATGCATCATTAATATCAATAAATTATATGGATCTAAATAATACACAACAACTAAACAATAGTTTATATCAAATTGTTACAAATATTTTACCATATTATTATGTTGAAATAAATGGACAAGTTGAATTTAATAATACGAATTTAAATGAATGTGAACAGGGAATTGAAACATTTTATATTATTAATGGCTCAATATATTATGTAGATATATATTGGAAATGAGATCTCAATTTATTCTATTATATTTAATCTTAATATTATTTATTACATTATATTTTGTTTCAAATTTACAAAACAATTTCTATTACCAACCAAATATTGGTAAATATATTGCAGAAGATTTTTATGTTAAATTATTATTATATCCAAATTATTCTTCCATTATAAATCAAACGTATTATAATATTTGTTTAGAGGAGAATATTATATGTTATGATAATGGAACAAATATAATAGTTATAACTCAAAATTCTGAATATATATTAAATAATCCATAGCCCCCGTCGTCTAGTCAGGTCCAGGATACGGGGTCCTCATCCCCGAGACCCGGGTTCAAATCCCGGTGGGGGCAATTTTTATGCTTTAATTTGTAACTTTATATATAATCTTTATATATAATCATGTTTTTGGTTAATTTCTAGTTTTTAAGAAATTTTCCAAGAGATTTTTAACTTTTAAGATGATAACTCGAGATAATTATATCGAAATAATGTTTTTTAAAGATAAAAAATATTAAAGTAAATGCATTATTCTAAATTTTTAAAATTTTTTAAAAATAACCAATAAATAATGGGTAAAAATACTGAACCTGTTAAATATGTAGAAAATACTGTTAGACAAATATTGGTTGAAATAATAAATGAAATCATAAAAGAAGATAACTTACCTTTTGAGAGAGCTGATGTTGATGTTGAGAAAAAAACACCTGATGGTAAATTAAAAAAATTTCCTGATATAATTATCTGGAAAGTATTAAACAAACCAGCTTGTCATATAGAATTGAAAGATCCTACTCAAGGTTGGAACCCTTATGATTGGGAAGTAGTTGAAGATGCTCAATTAAAAGCTATTCTCCCTCCAACAAGTCCTTTCTTTGCTACTTGGAATATCAATGAATTAGCACTTTGGGAAACTCATAAAGAAGTTATTTCATGGGACGAAAAAAGGGTAAGTATATATAAATTGGTTGAAATTAGAGACCTTAAAGAGATACGTGATCCTGAAGTTCAAAAGAGAATTAAAGAAGGTTTAAGAAAGTTTTTGAAGGATCTTGCAGAACTTATAGAAGGAAAAAAAGAATTACCAAAGATCCCAATTGATGAATTCTTTATTTATTCCCTTAGAAGTTTTGTAGATAATGTTTATTATCATATTGCTATTGAAATTAGAGAAAAATTTAGAAGGAATGCGGAATTTAGAAACAAGCTTATTGAGTGGTTTGTGTCCCAAGGGTGGAGTGCACCAATTACTGATGATATTGAACCATTTGAAAAAGTTGCTAGACAGTTTTTATATCTGCTCATGAATAAAGTAATGTTCTATAACGCCCTTAGAAAGAATTTTTCATCTTTAGAACCAATAATATTAGAAGATATTGAAGATGGAGAAGCTCTTAAAAGAGAATTACAAAAATACTTTGACAAAGCCGAAAAAACTACAAAAGATTTTGAAGCAATTTTTGGTTTTGATCTATTGGAAAGAATGCCAATACCAAATTCAATAGTTCCAAGTCTTAGAAGTTTTATCAATAGTTTATCTAAGTATGATTTTTCTAAGCTTGGATATAAAGATATTGGACATATATTTGATAAATTAATTCCAGATGAAGAAAGATATAAACTTGGTCAATATTTTACAAATCCAGATATAGTTGATATAATCAATACTTTTTGTATAAGAGACCCAAATGCAAAAGTTGCTGATTTTGGTTGTGGTGCTGGAACATTTTTAGTTAGAGCTTATGCTAGGATAAAACATTTAGATCCTTCTAAATCCCATAAAGAAATATTAAAACAGTTAATTGGGGTTGACATATCAAAGTTTGCAGCACATTTAACAACAATCAATCTTGCTATTAGAGATTTAAGTACAATAGAAAACCCTATTGTAATTTGTAAAGATTTTTTTGATATAAAAGTTAGTAAAGTTAAGGAATGGAGAAGATATAATAAATTTTTGGTTGAAAGTTTGGGGGGAGAAAGTATAGAGATTGAACTTCCTGATGAATTAGATGCTGTTGTTGGTAATCCACCTTACACAAGACAGGAAGAATTAGATGCATATGTTGAAAACTATAAGGAAAAATTACAAAAAACATTAAAAGAAGATTGGGGGGAGAATATAAAGTTAAACAAAAGGGCAGGAATATATGCATACTTTTTCATTCATAGCCTGAGATTTTTGAAGAATGGAGGAAGATTAGGATATATTACAACAAATTCATGGTTGGATGTTGATTATGGAAAAGATTTACAGGAATTTTTCTTAAAACATTGTAAAATAATTGCAATAATTGAAACAAAAGAAAGAGTTTTTCCAGATGCAGATATAAATACAGTAATAACTATTTTAGAGAAATGTGATGATGAAAAAGAAAGAAATAACAACCTTGTTAAATTTGTTAAATTAAAAGTTCCACTTAGGGAATTGATTCCAGCTGATGAAGAAGGAAGATTTAAATTTCTTGATGATCTGATTAATAAAATAGAAAATACTAAAGAATTATATGAAGACGATAAGATTAGAATATACCCAAAACTCCAAGAGGAATTGTTAAAAGAGGGTTATGATGAAGAAAAGAAAGAATATGTTGGTTCAAAATGGGGAAAGTATATAAGAGCACCGGAAATATTCTTTAAGATTTTGGAAAAAGGAAAAGGAAAAGGAATACTTATTCCATTAAAAGAAATTGCTGAAGTAAGAAGAGGATTTACAACTGGTGCTAATGAATTCTTCTATTTAACTGAAGATGATATTCAGAGGTGGGGCATTGAAAGGGAGTTTTGGATGCATCCTCTAAAGAAAGAAGAAGAAGTGCCGGTTCCAGAACATGTATGGAAGGATAAAGGAGGGGAATATTTTAAAGAGAGCCAATATGCTAAAATAATGAAATTAGATGATGTTTTAAGAGATGATGGATATGTTTATTGGATTCCAAATTATGTTATAAAATCACCTAGAGAATGTAAATCAATTTTAATTGATCCTAAAAACCTAAAATATAGAGTTCTTCTAATACATAAGGATAAATCTGAGCTAAAGGGAACAAAAGTTTTGAAGTATATTGAATGGGGAGAACTTCGAGGATTTCATAAAAGGCCCACTTGTGCTTCAAGAAAAAGATGGTATGAACTAGAGGAAATACAAGGGGAATTATTATCCATGATGAGCTTTAATGACAGACATGTTTTCTGGTTAAATAATGTTAAATCTTTTATTGATGCCAGACTTTATGGAATTTCACTAAAAGAAAACAATAATAACAAAAAGATAATTCTTTCCGCAATATTGAATTCATCTCTTATTCCTCTGTTTGTTGAACTCTTGGGACGAGTAAATTTAGGTGAAGGAGCCCTTGATGTAAAAGTATATGAATATGCTAAAATGTTAATAATCAATCCTAATATTTTTAAGGAAGAGCAAATAAATAGAATTAAAAAAATCATAAATATTTTTTCAAAACGAGAAATTGGATCTATCTTTGAAGAACTTGGTGCTAATTCTCCAGAAGGAGTTTCATTAGATAAAGTAAAGCCAGATAGAAGAGAGTTAGATAAAATTATAATGGGTGAAATTTTGGGTTTAACAGAAGATGAACAATTAGATGTATATAAAGCTATTATTCAGCTCGTAAAGGAAAGAATTGAAAGAGCTAAAAGCGTAGAAAAGGAAAATAAAAAAGGAAAGAAAATTATTGAAGAATCATACGCCGAAAAAATAATAAGTGAAATAGATATAAGTAAATTGAAAGAATTTCCAGATAATTATCTATCTCCAAAAATTGAGATAGAAAAAATAATACAATTACCAGAAGAAAGAGAAAATATAGAAATTGTAAGAGACATATTTGGATATTATGTAAAATTTGGTAATGAAAGAATAAGATGTAAATCTTCAATAGAAGCAAAATGGATATATTATTCTGCTATTTCTGGAAATAAAGAAGTAAAAATACCAAGGGATGAATCAATTATGGAAAAAATATTAAAAGATTTTGAAGGGGTATATAATTCTATTTCTGAAGAAATTGAAGAAAAGTTAAATGAATATATATCAGAATCAAAACTTAGAAAAAAAGTTAAAGAAATTATAGAAAGAAAAACAGGAATTAAACTCAAAGAGAGCTAATCTATATCTGAAAAATTTTTAATTTTGTATTTAACTAATATTAAACAATTTAATAAAGTTTTAATAAAGGCAAATTTTATTTAGATATTTTTATTTTATTAAATTTACAATTAAATCTGAAAATTTATGGAAAAACGAATCATTGAAAAATTAAATAAAAAAATATAACTAAACTATAAAAGTAAATGAAATATTATATGGTATTATAATAATTGATTTATATCATAGGATTATTAATAATATTCTTATTAAATGTCTAAAATAAATAAGCAATAAATTACATTTTAGAATTGCATCTAAAATTAGTTTATATAATTGAATTGTTTATTATAAAATTGTTATAAAATATAAATAAAGAAAAAATTTTATTGGCCAGCCCAAACATATTTTCCACCTTGTTCCTTTATCATTCCTTTATTTACATATCTTGTAATTAATGCTTTTACAACTGCTGGTTTCTTTCCT
>JAPWTZ010000010.1 GCA_028275775.1 Candidatus Nanopusillus sp. | reverse complement strand
AATTATTTAAAATAAAATTAAAAAATTACTTTAGTTGTATTTGCTTTTCTTTTACACTTAATACCTGTCCTATTCCAATTGTTTTATTCATATCTCTAATTGCAAATCTTCCTAATGCTGTATTTGGGAAATCTTCAAATCTTTCTACTACTAATGGTTTTGTTGGTACAAACTTTACAATTGCTGCATCTCCAGTCTTTAAGAATTGTGGATTCTTTTCAACTTCCTGTCCAGTTCTTGGATCTATTTTTGATTGTATTTCTACAATTTTACATGCTACTGCTGCAGTATGTATATGTATTACTGGTGTATATCCTACAGCAATTGCAGATGGATGATATAATACATAAATTCTTGCAGTAAATTCTTCCGCCAACTTTGGTAATGGTTCTCCCAATTTTCCACATACATCTCCTCTTAATATATCACCGCTTTCAGGTCCTTTAACATTAAATCCAATATTATCTCCTGGTAATGCTTCATCCAATCTTTCATGATGCATTTCTATAGATTTTACTTCACCTACAACACCATTTGGTTTCTTTGATGGTAAGAATATTACCCTATCACCTGGTCTTAATCTTCCAGATTCTACTTTTCCAGTTGGTACAAGTCCTACACCTTTAATATTATATACATCACCAATTGGTATTCTTAATGGTTTATCTACCAATCTTGGAGGTTCTTCTAATAGATCAAATGCTTCATATATTGTTGGACCATTATACCATGGCATCTTTTGTGATTTTTGTGTTACATTTTCATCTGATAAGAATGCAGCAATTGGAACAACTGCTTTTATTTGTTTTTCAGTATAACCAATTTGTTTTGCTAATGTTAATACCATATTCTTTACCTGCTCATATCTATTTTGATCATAATTTACAGCATCCATTTTTGATACTGCAATAATAATTTGTGGAATTCCCAATGTTCTTAATAACAATAAATGCTCTCTTCCCTGTCCTTCTGGACCCAATGCAGTTTCTGCTTCACCAGGTGCTGCAGAAACTACTAATATTGCAGCATCTGCTTGTGCAGTACCACTGATCATATTCTTTATAAAGTCTCTATGACCTGGAGCATCCAATATTGTTAACATATATTTCTTTGCAGGTATTTTAATTGCAGCTACATCAATTGTTACCCCTCTTTTTCTTTCTTCTATTGATTTATCTAATAAGAATGCTAAATATTCTGATTCCTTTCCAAATTCTTTTGCTATATTTTTTAGTTCTTCTAATAGCTTCGGATCTATTAAATTCAAAGATACCATTAGCCTTCCTACTAATGTTGATTTTCCATTATCTACATGCCCTACTACTACCAAATTAATATGTGGCTTTTCTCTTGCCATTTAAGATTATATTTATAAAAAAATTTATATATAATTCAGCCAGATACTAAAGGTTGTAATATATTATTAAAGAAACTATATGGTAAAGCCCCTGCAAACTCAAACATTATATAACTATAATCTGGTGTTGTATATACTGAAGGACTTAATCCATATTGTTTTAATTGATTTAATGCATTATTAACTTGCTGTATTGTTTGGAATGTAATGGAAGATGTCTTTACAGCTATTATAAATGTTGGAGTTCCATCAATTCCATATTCACTTGCATCATAATTTTCCTGATTATATATCTGATAATAATATTCTGAACTATTTACACATGAGTCTATTTCATTAACATTTAATCCCAAAGCTTGAGCTTCTTCATTAAATGCATTATATACATCTTGCTGACTTGAGAAAGTATCCCATGATATATTTTGCATTTGATTATACCAACTCCAGTTTGCAAATTCTTCCCATGTATTAAATCCATATAATTCATATACACATGTTAAATATTGTGATGTTATATTTGCATATGGATGTATTTGATATAATGGGAAAACAACATATACCCATGATATTTTTCCATTATCTATATAATTTTGCAAAATTTGTGGAAATGTTTGTAAATAAAATAGATCACAATATGGACATGCATAATCTGAGAATTCATATACAATAACATTTGTACTATTTGGATTTCCATATACTGGATCTATATTTGTAATATTTGGCAATGGGGCTTGTGGTAATGTTTGTAAATATAATTGTAATTCATTTGAAGAACTACTAGATGATTGATATATTTTTATATTTGATATTGAATTTGCTATAATATAAGCTCCTAAAATTATTGATATTGCCAATATTATAAATCCTATTATTATTGATTTCTCCAAACCAAGATTAAATTTCCATTCTTCCTTTTCATTATTTTCTTGACTTTTTTCTTTTTCATTTTCCATTCAAAATATTTTAATAAAATATTTATATTTATTTAGATTCATTACTTTCAAGTAAATAAAATATTCCCATTATAAATGGTATTACTGATAGAGTTTTTGAATGAGTTAATATATAAGTTAAAATTACTAACAAAATTATTATCCCAAATATTATCATATCTTTTCTATTTATTTTTATCATAATCATTATGTAAGAAAATATCTTATATGCTTTATTTTAAATATATAAACTTATGGTAGAATATCGGATCTATGAATTGGAATAGAAATATAGAAGAAGAGATAAAGAAATTTTGGAAGGAAAATTATATATATGAAAAATGGATTTTAAAGAATGAAAAAAATAAAAGATATATATTTTTAGAGGGTCCACCATATACAACAGGTTCTCCACATATGGGACATGCATATAATAGAACAATTAAAGATATTGTATTAAGATATTATCAAAAGAAGGGATTTAATGTATGGAATCAGGCTGGTTTTGATATGCATGGATTACCAATTGAAGTAAAGGTTGAGGAAAATTTAAATATTAGGGATAAAAGGGAAATAGAGAAAATTGGGGTTGATAAATTTATTAAAGAATGTTTTAATTTTGCATATGGATCAATGAATGAATTTACAAAATTCTATGAAGATATGGCACATTGGCAGGATATAGATAATCCATATTTACCAATTAAAAATGAATTTATTGAAAAAGTATGGGAAGCTTTAACAAAGGGTTATGAAAATAAATTAATATATAAAGAAAAGAAACCTGTTTGGTGGTGTCCTCATTGTCAAACATCATTATCAAAACAAGAGATAGATTTGGGATATGAAGATCCCTTATATAAAAAAGAAATATCAAATGCAATTTATGTAAAATTTAAATCAAAAGATATGGAAAATACATATTATATAATTTGGACAACAACCCCCTGGACATTATTATATAATTTAGGAATTATGGTAAATCCTGAATTAAAATACGTAAAAGCAAAAGTTCCAAAAATATATGTTGAAGAATTAGAATTAGATTATAATAATCATAAAATTATAAAAATGAATATTAAGAGAGAAAATGGTTATGAATATTGGATTGTTGCAAAAGATGTATTAGAAAAATTAATGAGCAAGTTAAATATTGAATATGAAATAGTAGATGAATTTTATGGGAAAGATTTAGAATTTAAAGAATATGAACCTTTATTCTATGATGAATTAAAAGATTATATAGAAAAGTTTAAATCTGAAAGTAGTGGAGTGTTTAGGATTTGGTTATCAAAAGAATATGTAAATACACAGGAAGGTACTGGTTTAGTTCATTCAGCTCCAGGTTGTGGTTTTGAAGATTATGAAGTTGCTAAAAAATATAATGTACCTCCATTCAATACAACAGATGAAACTGGTACCATTTTAGATATAAAATATTTTGAAGGATGGGTTGCAAAGAAAGATGATTATAAATTTATATTAGAAGTATTAAAGAAAAAAGCTTTAATATATTTTGAATGGTATGAACATGATTATCCAATATGCTGGAGATGTAGAAATAGAGTAATTGTTAGATCCCCAGAACAATTATTCATTAATATATCTTCAATGAAATCAAAGGCATTATTAGATATTGAAAATATTAATTTTATACCTGAAGCAGCAAAAAATGCATTTATAAATACAGTAAAATCTGCACCTGATTGGGTAATATCTAGACAAAGATATTGGGGAATTCCAATACCAATGTGGGTTGATAAAAATGGACATGTAAAATTTGTTAGAAATATTAAAGAATTAGAAAAATTAACTGGATATAAATTTAAGGAGATAATAATAGTAGTAAAGTTTACAGATTATGCTGAAAAATTATTATCAAGATATTTTAAAGAAAATAAAATATATTATGAAGATGAAATAAATGATTTAAATAAACTATATGATGTATTTAATAAATATGAAGATAAATCTATAATAATTGTAAATAATTTTAAATATGATATATTAAATCAAATAAATGATCTATATTATGTAAGAACATATGGATCGAGAGATTATGATATAATATATTTATATAATTACAATTTACATAGACCATATGTAGATAAATTCACATTTAAATGTGAAATTTGCGGAGAAGAAATGAAAAGGATTCCAGATATATTAGATGTATGGGTTGATTCTGGTTCAGCAACAGTAGCAACAGATACATATCCTGTAGATTTTATAACAGAAAATTATGACCAAATTAAAGGATGGTTCTATTCTTTAGCAATGATTGGAGAATTATACTATAATGATATACCATATAAAAATGTATATGTTGGAGGATATGTTTTAGATGTATATGGAAGAAAAATGTCAAAATCTTTGGGAAATGTTGTTTCTCCATATGATATAATTAATAAATATGGGGCAGATACTATGAGACTTTATTTAGGATCAATTGTGGAGGCATATGAAGATATAAAATTAAAATGGGAAGATATAAAAGTTAAATATCAAGTAATAAATACATTATTAAATATTTCAACATATTTAGAAGAATATTCTAAATATTATAATATAAATCCTGCAAAAATAAATGTAGAAGATTTAAGATGGGAAGATAGATATATGTTACATTTCATAGAAAAAAGCAAAAAAGAAATATACAATGCACTAGATAATTATTTAATATGGAAGGCTGGAAGAATATTACAAGATATGATATTAGAATTATCAAGATTTTATATAAAAGCAACAAGAGAAAGAATAAAGAAAGAACCTGATAAAGTATTATTTGTAATATATAAATCTCTATACAATATAATAAATATTGGATCAATTATAATTCCATTTATTTCAGAATATATTTATCAAAGATTAAGAAATTTATATGGATTAGAAGGAGAATCAATAATATTAGAAGATCTACCAAAAGTTGAGGAAGAATATATAGATGAAAAAATAGAAAAAGAATATAAATTATTTAATATAATTGTAGAAAATGCATTAAAATTAAGGAATATGGTAAATATAAATATAAGAAGACCATTAAAAACATTATACTTATATAAAGAAGATGGAAGCATTTTATTTGAAATTTTAAATAATAAAGATATTGTAGAATTATTAAAAGATTATTTAAATGTAAAAGAAATAAAGATTGATAATGTAGAAAAAGATTTTGTAAATGCACAATCTGATTATGGAGTTATAAAAATAGGACTTGATACAAAATATTATCCAGAATTAGAGGAGGAATGGTTATATAGAGAAATAAGAAGAAGATTACAAGATATAAGAAAGGAAAACAAATTAAGAAAGGGACAGAAGGCAAATATAGAAATATATGCTGATGAAAAGCTATTAAATATAATAAAGAAATATAAAGATGCTTTAGAAAAAGATACTGATACTACAATAACAATAAAAGACTCAAATGATGGCTTAAACAATGTAGAAAGAATATATGAAATGAGAATATTTTATAGGCTAAATATTTTATAAGTTTTTATTAGATTTATTAAAAATGGTTACATGGGAGATTTCGAATGCGGTTGTTACAATATATTTTAATGTAAAGTTACCATTAGATAAAATCGCAAATTTAATTCCTTATGCTCAATATGATCCGGAAACATTTCCTGGATTAATTATACCATTAAAAGAAGGCGGAAATAAAGAAGAAAATGTTAAAGCACTAGTATTTAATAGTGGAACAATAAATATATCGGGAATAAAAAGATTGGAAGATATAGAATATGTAGCAGAAAAATTAAGAGAATTATTTAAACAAATTGATATAGAATTACCAAAAGATTATAAAATAAAGGTACAAAATATTGTTGTAAATGGAAAATTTGACTATGATAATATAGATATAGTAAGATTGGCAGATGAAATACCAGATTCTCAATATAATCCAGAAGCTTTTCCAGCAGTTACTGTTACATTTGAAGTAGCAGAAAATTATAGAGTAAAATTCAATGTATTTAAAAATGGAAAATTTGTATGCCCAGGATTAAAAGGTGAATTTAGTAATTTTGATGAAATTAAGAAACATGTAGATTATGTATTGAATTCATTCCAGGAAAAAGTAATAAAAAAATATGTAAAAAAATAGCTTATAAATATATTTCATTATAATAAAACTATGACAGAATCATCTGGAACAACAATTGTTGCAATAAAATTTAAGGATGGAGTATTAATTGCATCAGATAGACAAACAACAGCAGGAATGATGGTATATCATAAGAAAACACAAAAATTATATCAAATTACTGATAATATATTGATGGGAGCTGCTGGTTTGGTTGGTGATATTCAAGCTTTAGTAAAGATATTACAAGCAAATCTAAAATTAAAATATTTAAGATCAAAAAATGAACCAACTGCAGAAGAGGCTGCAAGTTTTCTATCAACATTAATGAATTATTATAAATGGTTCCCTTTCTTTTCAGAAGTAATAATTGTTGGAAAAGACAATGATGATTATAATATATACTCAATAGATGAAGCTGGGGGATTGGAAAAATTTGATAACTTTACATCTACAGGTTCTGGAATGGTATTTGCTTTAGGTGTATTAGAAACAGAATATAAAGAAAATATGGATGAAGAAGAAGCAAAAGAACTAGCAAAGAGAGCAATAATGGCTGCTATAAAAAGAGATCTAGGATCTGGATATGGTATTGAAATTTGGACATTAACAAAGGAAGGATTGAAAAAGGAACTTTATGAAATAAAAGAAGAATTACAGAAAAAATAATTTTTTAAATCTTATATTTAATTATAAAGGTATTTATATACGTTTATGATGAATGTTAAGGAAGAATTATTAAAGGAATTCCAATCAAAGGATATATATAAAATAATATTCGAAGGACCAAAGATAGTTATATATGTAAATAATGTAGATTTATTTATAAAAGGAATTGAAATAGGAAAGAATTTAGCACAAAAATATAAGAAAAGGATTGAAATAAGGATAAATCCAAGATTATTAAAGGGAGAAGAATACATTAAGGAAAAAGTAAAGGAAATATTAAATGGAATAAAAATAAAAGATATATATCTTGAAAAACATAGATCTGTATTATATATTGAAACATATGAACCAGAAAAAATTGATTTAAATTTAATTAATAAATTAAGAGAAGAAACTTTATGTAATATTGTAATACAAAGGGCTCCATTAAAATCTTCAAAAATAATAAATGTTATTAGAGCATATTTGCATAAAAATTCTTTATATAAATCTGAATTTTTAAATAAAATTGGAGAAAAAATATTAGAAAGAAAACCACAAAGATTAGATCATTATAGAATTGTTTTTCTAGGTGCTGGAAGGGAAGTTGGAAGATCTTCATTTTTATTACAAACAAAAGAAAGTAATATTTTATTGGATTGTGGATTGGGTGCAGGAAATTATTCAGAAGATAGATATCCAATATTAAATATCCCAGAATTCGATATACAAAATCTAGATGCAGTAATTATTTCACATGCCCATTTAGATCATGTTGGATTTGTTCCATATTTATTTAGAATTGGATGGAGAGGACCTGTATATTTAACAGAACCAACAAGAGATATTGCAGCT
Source organism: Candidatus Nanopusillus sp. (assembly GCA_028275775.1). Lineage (GTDB taxonomy): Archaea > Nanobdellota > Nanobdellia > Nanobdellales > Nanobdellaceae > Nanobdella. The sequence goes on along the minus strand of JAPWTZ010000010.1, from coordinate 11,425 downwards.
TTAGTTTTATTAGATTATCTAAAAGTAAGCAATAAACAAAGCAAAAATCCAATATTTACAACAAAAGAAATTAAATTATTTTTAAAACATTCTATTACATTAAATTATTCTGAAGTAACTGATATAACTAGTGATATAAAAATATCATTCCACAATGCAAATCATATAATTGGATCTTCAATGGTTCATATAAATATTGAAGGAAAACATAATATATTATATACTGGAGATTATAAATTTAATAAAATTCCATTATTAGAAAGACCAAATACAATATATCAAAGATTGGAAACATTAATAATTGAAAGTACATATGGTGGATTTAATGATAAACATCCATCAAGGGAAGAAACAGAAGCATTATTTATTCATGATATAAAAGAAACAATTGAAAAAGGAGGAAAAGTATTAATACCAGTATTAGCAGTAGGAAGGGGGCAGGATGTTTTATTAACATTATTAAATGCAATTGAAAATAAATTATTACCAGAGGTAAATATATATTTAGAGGGAATTGTTTGGGAAACATCAATGATTCATACAGCATATCCTGAATTTTTAAGTAAAGAAATTAGAGAAAAAATAGAATCTGGAAAAAATCCTTTTGAAAGAGAAAATGTAATAAGGGCAAGTAAAAAAGAAAGAGAACAAATTATGACATCAAAAGAACCTTCAATAATAATTGCAACATCTGGTATGATGCAGGGAGGTCCCATATTAGATTATTTTAGTTATGTCGCGGAAGATGAAAAAAATCTATTAGCATTTGTTTCATATCAGGCACAGGGTACTTTAGGTAGAACAATATTAGATGGACAAAGAGAAATTGTATTAAATGATAGAAAAATAAATATAAAGATGAGAGTAAACAAATATGAAGGTTTTTCTGGTCATGCAGATCATTTTGAATCAATATCTTTTATTAAATATTTAAGACCAAAACCAAAGCAAGTTCTTGTAGTACATGGTGAAATACCAAAACCATATGAATTGGCATCGAAAATATATAGAAAATTTGGAATATACTCATATGCACCAAAGAATGGTGATATAATTAGATTATAAAATTTTTTTAAAAGAAAAATAAATGATTAAAAAATATAGATATATTGCAATTGAAGGAATTGACGGGTCTGGGAAAACAACAATTGCAAATTTATTATATAATGAATTATCTAAAAGATATAATAAAGTAATATTAATGAAAGAACCATACGATAATGATTTGTCTAAAAAAATAAAAGAAATTATCTCAAAAGAACATGAAAAAAATTTAGATTATGGATATTTATTAGCATTATTATTTACTTCAGATAGAAGTATAAAAAATATTGATTTAAAGAAGTATTTAAATAATGATTATATTATTATTTCTGATAGAAGTATTTATTCTACATTTTCCTATCAAATTTTATATGAAGGAATGAATATTGAATGGTTAAAATGTATATCAAAATATATAATTAGACCAGATATTACTTTTATATTGGATATTGATCCAAAAATTGCAATGGAAAGAATAAGTTCGAGGGGTAAGAATATTACAAGTTATGAAAATATTGAATTTTTAAAAAAAGTAAGAGAAAATTTCTTAAAATTAAAGGAAATATTTCCAGAAGATAATATAATTTATATTGATGGAGAAGAAAAACCTGAAGAAATATTGGAGAAAATATTAAATATAATAGAAAAATAAAAAATTAAAGATAGATACCAAAAAATATGTAAAAAACAAAAGATAAAATTATAGAAAATATTGCATCTGATAACCAATGTTTTAAAGTAATAATTCTTAATATCGGAGCTATCAATACTAAAATATTTCTTGTTATTATAAAGGATAATATTGAAATAATAGTATGTTCACTTGGAAAAGAATGATTTTCATAAACTAATATAGCAAATCTTTTATCAAAATAATAATAAGGCCTTTTTCTATTAACTATTAATTTTAATAAATAAGTTATTGCTGTAGATATAGCAAAAAGAAAAATATAACTAAAATTAATGAAAAATATTATATAAAAAATGAAAGATAAATTTATTAAATATGAAAATGCATCAATTATATAAACAAAATTTAATTTGTCTTTTAATTTTTTATAAAAAAATTCCGATATTTTATAATCAATCATAAACATCTTATTAAAGAAAAGTAGATCTTTACTCATAAAATTTTTATGTAAATCATATTTTTTATAATTCAACTTATTTTTCAAAGAGTATTTAAAAAGATCTAAAACTTTATAAGCTTTATCTTATTATTTAAAAATTTATAAATTTCAAAATAGCATATGTAGGTTTTATTTTTCCAAAATCCAAATTTTGAGCTTTATTGTATTACTTTGAAATTTATAAATTTTAAATGAGTTAAATATATAAGACTTTTTATTTTTAATTTATAAAGATTTGCTTATATTAATGGTAAATATTTATATTAGTAGTTACTTATGAAAAAATAAATTCCAGAAAAGGAACAACTATTCAGAGGTTATATTACACTTTTTATATATTCAAAATTAAGATATTCGTTATACCAAAATTTTATAAAAATGGTATAATTACTATACCAAATATTCAAGATTTTGTTTTCATATATAAAACAATATCAATAGATTTTGTTTCATGAATTATACCAAATAATATATCATAATTCTAAAATTTTTATATCATATTTTTTAGCTATTTTTTTCAAATCTTCATCATAAGTAATAAACGGATAATTCAATCTTTTTACAATTGATAATATAATAAAGTCATTTAAATTGCTTTTATTCAATTTTTTATTATTTTCTCTTATCATCTTTAAAGCTTCCTTAATATCTTTGATCTTTATGCTTTCTATTTCAAATAATTCTAAATTATTTATTACTCTATAAATAGTATCAATATCATTAACATATTCTATTAAAATTCCCAAATATTCATAAATAACTACTTCTGGCAATATAACATCATAACTTGTTAATATATTAAGATTTTTCTGATGATCCTCATAATCTTCAAATGTGGCTCTAACTAAAACATTTGTATCAACAACTATTCTTTCTCTTTCCATCTTTTTATTTCTGAATATTCTTCCTCAATAATTTCTTTATCATATTTTTCTATAGCTTTATTTATATCCTCTTGAGTTAATTTTTTACCCAATCTTAATTTTACCCATTCTATTGGTTTAATAATTATAGCATTATTTTTCTCATCTTCTTCTACTATTAAATATTGACCCTCCTTTATATTTAACTTTTTCCTAATTTTTGCCGGTATAGTTATTTGATAATTTCTAGTAACTTTTACTTTCATACTATATTAATATATACTCCTACTTATAAATTTATATCTATTTAAATTAATTGTAATATTTCAAGTTTCACTTTCTAAATATTAAAAATAAATAATTAATAAAAACTACATTCTAAATTGGCCTCCCTGACCTGGATAATTTGGATACATAGGATATTGCTGTGGTGGCATAGCTTGTCTCATCATTTGTTGTCTAGCATAATTTCTTGCTATTTGATTTAAACTCTTTTGAACTAAATATGGCATAACTATACCAAAGAACAAGAATAATATAAAGTATACTATTGCATCATTTTTCTTAGTAACATAAGCCCATCCTTTTGTATATCTATATAACCAATATATATTTACTATTGGTATAAAATATAGTATAAAAGATGGTATATTTGCTCCCAATTCATTCAATTCCTTTTTTGTCTTATACAGCCAATATAGAAAGTATATTCCCAATGTTAAAAAACCTAAGATATAAACAAGAAGTATATTTCTTTCTTTTGGCAGCATTTAATTTTAATTTTCTTTATTATTTATAAATATTTTGTTAATCCTTTTTTATTTTTCTTTTATTTAAATAATCCTTAATAAAATTATATAATTCTTCTCCAATTTTTTTCTCATTTTCTTTCATAACTTTAGATAAATCTTTTATTATTTCTATATTTTCCTCAATTATTTTTTCCTTTAAACTTGTATCTGGTTTGTTTTCCAATTCTTCCAAATTTTTTTCCATTTTTCTTGTAAAGTTTATATCCAAAATATCTGGATAATATTTCTCAAATATTTCAATAATCTTTTTTCCTAATTCGGTAATTTTTATAGATTTTCCTTCAACATATTTTCTCTTAAATAATATTTCAACAATATCCGCTCTAGTACTTTTTGTTCCTAGATTTAATTCTTCCATTTTTTTAACTAAAGATGCTTTATTATATCTTGCAGGTGGTTTTGTTTTTCTTTTTAATATATTAACTTTATCTACTAACAATTTTTCTCCTATATTAAATTTTAAAGAAATAAAATTACTTTTATATATTTCCCAATAAACATCCAACCATCCTTTATATTTTATATCGTAATAATTATAAACAAAATTTTCTTTTGTAATAACATTTATTTTATATATAATTGCAGGATCATAAAATGTTGCAATAAATCTTCTAACTACCAAATCATAAATTAATTTTTCCTTATAATCCAAATATTCCGGAATATATCCTGTAGGATGTATTGCAGGATGAACATCATCTTTAGGTCCATTATTTGGTTTTAAAATTTGTTTTCCCAATAAAGGAACTATATATTTCTTATAAAGATTTATTGAGGATAAATTTGATAATATTTCTTTAAAATTAATTGTTTCAGGTAATTTTTGAGAAGATGTTCTTGGATACGATACATAACCCTTTTCATATAAAGATTGTAAAATATCTAAAGTTCTTTTTGGACTAATTTTATAATATTTATATGCATCCATCTGTATGTCTGTTAAATTATATGGATATGGAGGATTTATTTTTTCTTCTTTTTTCTCTACATTACTAACAATTAAATATTCTCCTAAATTATTTTTTATCCTATTTGCTTCATCTTTATCCTTTATTTTATCTTTTATATATGAAAATTTCAATTTTTTATTATCTTTTATTACTAAAGCTTCAACTTTATAATATTCTTCTGGTTTAAATTTTTCAATTTCATTTTCTCTATTAAATACTAACATTAATGTTGGACCCTGAACCCTTCCAATACTTAAAACAAATTTTCTAGTATAATAAAATAATGATCTTGTTAATGCCCTAGATAGATTTATACCATATAACCAATCAATTATATGTCTTGTCTCCCCAGCATATATATATCCAAAATTTAAACTTTCTTTCTTATTATTAAAAGCCCTAATAATATCTTTATATGTTATTGCAGAAAATATCATTCTATTTGCATTTTCTTTATTTAATATATATCTTAAAATATTATAACCTATTAATTCTCCTTCTATATCATAATCTGTTGCAATTATTATATTATTTTCATTTCTAAATTTACTAAACATTTCAATATAATATTTCTTTGCAATAATTCCATCCTCAATATATGATGGAACCCATCTATAATTAAATGTAGGATAATCATAATTTTCATTTAAATCCGATAATGTAAATAAATGACCAATTGATGGAACAACATATATATTTTTTCCTTCCTGATTAAAATAATAATAATATATATTTCTTGAAAATCTTATTTTTCTATATTTATTATTTGATAAGAATGATGAAATTTTTCTAGCTACAGATGGTTTTTCTGCAATTATTAGCATTAATTATATTTCTTAAATAATTCTATATAATTTTCGCATATTTTCTTTTTAATATTGCTTCCATCATAACAAATACCAAATCCTCCACCAGGTCTTTTTTTCCATTCATTTACAATATCTCCAAATGTCCAAATAAATACCGGAATATCTGAAGAAATCTTTTTTATATATTTTATTGTCTCTTCAATATATTTATATCTAATTTTTTCTTCTTCATAATTTTTAGCATATAGACCTGTTTCTGTTATCCAAATATCATTAACTCCAGATAATTTTTTATAATGAAATATTACATTCTGGATATCTTTTGGATTATATGAATTTATTATCCTTGGTAATTTACTTCCAAGATAATACTTTCCATACAAATTAAATCCAAAAGTTCCATAATAATTTATGTCTAATACATTATAATAATTTCTCAATTTTTTAATTTGATCTTCAAAAGGTTTTAGGAAATTATTAAGTATTTTTCCTATATTTTTTGAATAAATAGAGTAAACATTAAAATGTATTATTTTCTCTTTTTTGAATTCATCATAAATATATTCTTGTATTTCTTCTACATTTTCTAAAAATCTATTTAGATAAAAAAATCCCTTAGAATCTATTTGAACATTCATCCAATATTCATTTATTGGCTCATTCATAGGACATATATGTTTTACATAGCTAAGTATTTCTTTTACATTTTCTATATGATTTATAAAAAACTTGGGAAAATCTTTATCAAAAATACTTATCCAATTTCTTGGATATGTAAAATGTAATAATACCAAGGATACATCAATCCCCTGATCTATATATTGTTCTAATAAATATAAAATATTTCTTAATTTATTTTTATCTATTTTTCCATCTGGATTTTCCACATATGATGGTAAATAAGATAGTCTAATATTTTTTACATTATATCTTAATGTTGAAAGTTCTATTAATTTATCTAAATCTGATTTATTATCCAAATCTATATTAAATTTCCTATTATCTAAAAATCTATATTTTTTATAGATTGAATCATTTTTCAGATTTGATTCTCTAGCAACCTGAACTAAACTATATGATATACCTATAGTCATTGATATATTTTGTTTTTACCACTTATATAGGATACCAGATAGTTGCTATAAATTTTATATTTTAAAGCTTCTTTATTCCTATATTTACCAATGTCCTCATTATATAAATGAAAAGATTCTCTTACTATATAATATTATTCTTATCCTCTGTTATAGTTCCTGAAATACCTTTTCTTATATTATTAATGAATACTCAATATATAAGTATTCAATATTTTTTAATATCTTCAATTCCAATCATTATAGCATTTATTTTGTTGTCATATTTATTTAGAGATTCTATAACAAGAGATCCAAATCCTTTAGGAATATTTCATTATATATCTAGACTTTCAAAATATTTATTACCAACTTTTGGATTCTTTTATTATTTATCAATAATTTCTTTCATTTCTTCAGAATTATTATTAATAAATGATTATTTCAAAATTATAAATCCTTTTTTGTTTTTAATACCATATATTATAATATTTACCTTTCTAATATTTAATTTACTTAATATAGATATTGAAAGTAAATTACAAGAAATTATTTCATATATTTCAATTATATCATTAATTGTTTTACTTTTATTTTTTATATTTCCAATAAATATATATATTCAATACAATTCGATAAATCCTTTTTTATTTACAATAACATATAATACAGTGATATTTGATGGTCTAGATATATTTACATACTATTCTAATTATTCAAATAATAGAAAAACAGGAAATGCTACTTTTTATGGAACAATACTTCTTTCAATAATTTCTATATTATTATATATAAGTCTATTAAACATTAAAATAGAAAATATTGATAGGATAATTCTTTTAATATTTTTACCAATTAGTATATATTCCACATATATATGGTTTTATACTGCAAATAAAATATTGAAAAATATATCAGAAAATAAATTATTGCCATATTTCTTTAGAATAAAAAATAATAGAGATTCTCCAATTTTTAATGTTTTTCTATCTTCATTCATTATTTTAATATTCTTATTCTTGAACAATTTTAATTATTTATTATCCTTTTTCTCATCTTTTACAATTATTATATATATACTGTATATAATATCTTACATAAAGATAAAAGTAGAAGGAAAAAAATTACATAAGTGGAGATTAATAAAAATATTTTTTGCTATTTTTTCAATGACAACATTATCTTACTTATTATTATATGAGTTTCTAAATAATATATATGCAATTATACTAACTTTTTCAATATCTATTATTATATTAATATTAACATTAAATATAACATGGAAGAAAAATACAAAATTAATAAAGTTCTACTTTTCCAAATTATATTTCATTCCATATTTAATTAGAAAGATAAGATATAAAGAAGATATAAAGATAATTGAATATTATGTAAAAGATGGATATAAAATATTAGATTTTGGCCCATTTCTTGGTGATATATCTATATATATTGCAAAAAAATATAATGTAAAAATTTATGCTTTAGATATATCACAAAAAATTGTAAGAAAATTACAGAAAAAAACGAAAAATCTAAATAACTTTTTTGTATATATTGCAAAAAAAGATGAAATTCCAAAAATATTTTATAACAATATAGATTTAATAATTGTATATGAAACATTAAAATTCATTATAGATAAAAATAAATTTGTAAAAAATATATATAGAACATTGAAAAATAATGGATATTTAATATCAATAACTTATGCTGGTTTTCTAGAAAGAAAGGATATAGAAGATGAAATTAAAAAAATAAGAGAATTACTTGAATACCATAATATAAAAACATTATTGATAAAATCTCACAAAAGATTATATACCAAATATATATTAATAGGTAAGAAAATTTAATATAATGATAAATTATTTTGAATTAAAGAAATGGTATAATGATAATGCTGAAAAAATAAATAATTCTATAGTAAAAAATATATATAATATTGAAGATGGAGTTGTTTTTGAATTATATAAACCAGGTTTAGAAAACAAATTTTTATATATAATTCCAGGAAAAATTATTTTTTTATATAATGTTAAAGAAAGAGAAGAAACAAATAATTTTACATTAAAATTAAGAAAAGATTTTAATGAAACAAAAATTAATATTGAAATAGATAATAATGATAAAATTATTATAATAAAAAATAATGAAAAGAAATTATATGCAGAACTTTTTCCAAATGGATTATTAATTATAACAGATTATAATGATACAATTTTATATGCAAATCAATATAAAAACTTTGGAGTAAGAAAAATATTCAGAAATGAAAAATATGTAAAGCCACCAGGTTCGGTAAATATTATAAATAATATAAATGAATTATTCGAAAAAATAAAAAATACAAATAAAAAGGATGTTGTAAGATTTTTGGCAATAGATTTATCTTTGGGAGGAAAATATTCTGAATATATATTAAAAAAGGCAAATATTGATAAAAATAAAAATCCTAAAGAATTAAATAAAGAAGAAATAGAAAAAATATATAATATTTATAATGAAATAGTAAACTTAAAGATTATAATAGATGAAAATGAAAATATTATCGAAGATATAAATAAATATTTCATAAATCTTTATTTAAATAGTAGAGAAAATAAAAGAATAAAGAAATTAAATGAAGAAAAAGAAAAGATAAAAAGAATAATTGAAGAACAAAAGGGATATTTAGAGGAAATTAATAAAGAAATTGATAAATTAGAGAAAATTGGTGAATTTTTAAACATATATTCATGGATATTTAAAGACTATGATATAAATAATATAATAAAAAATTTTAGAGAAATTAATATTAATATAGATATTAAAAAGGATAATAAATATTTAATTATTAATATAGATGATAAATATTTAGAGAATAAATAAATTCTTTTTTCTTTTATTTTTTATAAAATTTCTTTTTTTAAAATTTATATATTTACCCAATAAATATATAAATTTTTTTAGTAAGAATTATTAATGGCAGAACAATATATGGCATACTGCGTCAGATGTAAGAAAAAAGTACCAGTACAGAATCCACAAAAAGTTACATTAAAGAATGGAAGGACAGCAATAAAGGGAACATGTCCATACTGCGGGGGAACAGTATATGTATTTGTTAAGTCTGAATAGGTTATTCAAAATATATCCCTTTTTGTTTTTGTATAAGATCTAATCTACTATTTTGTTTATTAATTCTTGGTCTTTTTGTTTCTTCGTCAGTTCTCATTGTTATATTTAATTGTTTTAAAAATATATTTAATCCTTCTTTATTTTCATATATACCCAAAGCTTTTCCATATTTACCAGGTTCCCCTGCAAATACTAAAATCCTATCAGAAATCCAGTTCAAAAATATTAAATCATGATCTACAACCAAACATGCTTTCCCTCTAATTTTTATTATATCTCTTATGAATTTTGATAATAATAATCTTTGTTCTATATCCAAATTTGCAAATGGTTCATCTATTAAATATAAATCTGCATCTTTTATCAATGTACCAAAAGTATATACTGTTTGTAATTCTCCTCCAGATAATGTATTAACCTCTCTATCTAATAGATCAGAAATATTTAACATTGATAAATATTCTTTATAATCTTCTTTATATTTTTCATTAAAACTTTTCAAAAATTGATCTACAGTTATATTATAATTAGAAAAATCATAAAATTGCGGTTTATATGATATTGTTAAATTTTTTGATATATTTCCTTCATATTTTATTTCTCCAGCTAAAGTTTTTACAAAAGTACTTTTTCCAATCCCGTTTCTTCCTAATACTCCTATTATTTCATTTTCTCTTATATATCCAGGATTTGCTTCAAGTCTAAAATTATCTAAATTTACTATAACATTTTCCCATTCAACAATCTTTTTTCCAAATTTTACATCAGTATAACTTTTTACATCTAATCTTATTGGCTTATCCCTTATCTTTAAATTCTCTCTCTTTATAAATCCATCTAAATATTGATTTATACCTTCTTTTGCCCCAACAGGATATGAAAAAGCCCCATATGCTTTTTGTACTCCATAAACAATATGTATTATATCTGAAATTGAATCTAAAAATAATAAATCATGATCTATTATTAATATTGTATCTTTTTCCTTTATTTCATTTAAATTATTTAATATCCTTAATCTTTCATATATATCTAAATAATTTGTAACTTCATCAATTAATAATAAATTATGGTCTTTATATACTGAATATATATACAATATTTTCTGAAATTCTCCTCCAGATAAATCTCCAATTTTTCTATCCAATATATTTTCTATTTCAAATTTCTTTGATATCTCATCTAAATTATTTATAACTTTTGATAAAAATTCTCTAACTGTTTTATCCTTTAATATATTTTTTATTTGGGTAATATTTTGAGGTTTATATGAAATTATTATTTTATTATTATATAATTTTTCAAAATATGATTGAAGTTCTGAACCCCTAAATTCTTTTATAATTTCTTTATCATCATATTTTTTATTAAAATCACCAAAATTTGGTTTTAATAAACCAGCTATTATATTTATTGCTGTACTTTTCCCCATACCATTTCTTCCAATTATCCCAATAACTTTTCCTTCCTTAATTATTGGTAATCTATATAATCTAAATGTATTTGGGCCATATTGAAATACTGGCTTTTCATCAGGTTCCTTTGTTAAATTTATAATTATTATTGCATTAAAAGGACATTTCTTTACACATATTCCACATCCAATGCATAAAGATTCATCAAT
>JAPWTZ010000037.1 GCA_028275775.1 Candidatus Nanopusillus sp. | reverse complement strand
TTCTTTGGTCTTATTAATCTTTTATCATCAACAAAAAATGTATCTATACCATTATATGGATCATATAAACCCATACCATTTGGTCCCAATATTCTTATACCATATTTTTTTGAATATTCTAATATTTTTTCTTCAAGATCTTTTCTTCCAACTTCAGAAAATCCAGCAGAAACTATTATTGCCAATTTTACTCCCTTTTCTCCAGCCTGTTTTACAACTTCAGGAACACCTTCCGCAGGTATTGCTATTACAACTGCATCTATATTTTCATTTATTTCAAGAATATTTTTGTAACATTTTAGATTATATAAATTATCATAATTTGGATTTACTGGATATATTTTTCCAGGAAATCTTTTAATAAAATTTTTTAATATTATATTTCCAACCTTTCCTTCTTTATTACTAGCTCCTACAATTGCAACAGATTTTATATCAAATATACTCATACTTTAATATAGCATCTTACATATTTATATCTTTTTTCACATAATTGACATAACATAGATTGTAAATCTAATAATTTAATATTTTTATCATTTTTTAATAATTCTGCCATTTTAATTAATATAATTTTATCTTCCTGATCAAATTCAAAATAAGATTTACCTCTTATACCCTTCAAATATTGAGAAACTGCAGATTGAGTTATTGATAATTTATCTGCAATTTCTTCTTGAGACATTTTATAATTATCATACAATATTTTTGACAATTCCCTTCTAATTGATGGAAGCATTTCTTTTACGAATAGCTCACATCTCAGTGTCATATAATGATGTTATATAATAAAATTTAAAAATAGCTAAATAAACATCAAGTATGAAAATAATGAAATATTAAGAAAAGATTAAAAATATTATTAATAATTATCAGAGATATGAAAAATATTTTTTCAATGAAAATACATAATATGATTAATAAATAAAATCTTAAGAATAAAGTAGTCTTGGAAATATCTTGAATAATCATTTATATATTAAAAATTTCATTCAATTAAAACACTTTTTATTCCATTGCTTGTTTCAATATCTTTAAAGAACTTTTTATAAAGATATATATTTGCAATATTAACTATAAATGCTAAAAAGAAAGGTACTGGTAAAGCTAAGTAATTTATTATAAATCCACTAGATATTGTTGCAATAGCAGATGGAAATAATCTGGCAGCTTGATTCATACCAGTTGCTGTGGATCTTGAATCTTGACTAACCAAATTCATCATTAAAGATGATTGGGTTGGTAATGAAATAACTCTAAACATAATATAGATTATGTATAGTACTAATGCAAACATAAGATCATAACTTATAATTGAGGAGAACATATTCACAAATGGTAGTAATATTAGAGCTGCAGTAGATATAGATCTAGTTAAAATAATAGTCTTAACAAAACCAAGCTTATTAGTTATTACAGGAGTTAGAAGGGATACAAATGCAGCTGCTATACCGCCGAGGAAAAATATATTACCTATCTCACTTTTAGGAACCTCTAGCAATACTTCAAAGATTAAAGGTAAAAATGGAGTTACCAATCCTTGTCCAAGACCATTCAAGGCTCCAGTAACTATAAACCTTTTAATGACTCTTTTATCTGATTCACTCAGATTAATAGAATTATAGGTAGAAGAATTCTTAGTTCTCTTAAGACTCTCACTATACTTATCTTTAACTGGTAATATTACAATTAATGAAGCTAATGATAATATTAAAGCTATTATAAATCCATCTCTATAACTTAAGTGAGATAACAATGCCCCAATTGCTCCAGCTAGACCTAAAGATAGAAAAAATAGAGAATAAACCTTGGTTCTATTCTTTTCATTTGTTTTATCTGCTAGTAAAGCATTCATAATTGGAGATGCAACTGCACCTGCACTACCACTAGCCAATGCACCGGCTGTACCAAAACCACCCAAAGCAGCAGCTAATAAAAGGAAAGGATAGCTTGAAGTTAAGAGAAGAATTAATATTGATAATGGTAAAAATATTAAAACAATTAAGAGTACTTTCTTTCTACCATAATAGTCACCTAATCTACCAAAGTAGATGCTCATTAATGGTACTGAGAATGCGCCAACACCAAAGAATCCACCTATAAGAGTAAAAGACAGGTGAAGCACATTATATAGATATAATCCAGTAATAATTCCAAGAGCACCAGTTGCAATACTCCTAAAAATTCCAGATAACATTATGAAAATTATATCACTTTTATCATCCATTAATCAATCCTACAACGGCTACTTTTATAAAACTGATCAAACTAATTGATTTAGTTATCAATAGGCCCGCCGGGATTTGAACCCGGGACCTCCGGATAGTGAGTCCGGCATCATACCCCTAGACTACGGGCCTTAAAATATTTTATAAAAAATATTTTTTATGATATTAGAAAAAATTACTTCAAAATATATTAATTATATAACTATAAGAAATTATGATAAAAGAAAAAAATATATTGGACAAGATTGCATTGTAAAATATTTATTAAATAAGAAAAAACTGTATAAGGATGACGGGGAAACAATATATAGAAATTTTATTGAAGTAAAATATAATAAAGATGCAAAAGAAGAAATAGATTTACCAAAAGAAAAAATATTGGAAGATATAGAAAATGAAAAGAAATTTCTAATAGATAATTCATTATATAGTTTATTATCAAATAAAGGAAAAATTAGTTTGAAAGTGCAAATTTCACAATCATTAAAAGTTATAAGAGAATACCTATTTGATAGTAATTTAATATTAATTGGAGATATTGATTACTCTTTTTTAGGTAAAAATCTTGTAAATATATATAAAAAACAGGAAGATTTTGATTTTTATAAATATAAAGCAATAATATTAGATCCTTATGGAGATGAAATATTAAATGATAAAGATTTAGAGAAATATGAATTATTTATTTTAGGAGGAATTGTTGATGTTGATTTAAATTGGCAATATGCAACACAATATTTATTTAGAAATATTAATTTACCGCATAAAAGAATAGAATTATATGGATCTATAAAAAATGTTCCAGATAGGATAAATATATTAATAAAGATTTTATTAGATTCTATTTATTTAAATATGCCATTAGAAAAATCAATAATTGTTAATTCTCCCAAAAAGTTTATCAAATACGTTATTTAAACTTTCATAAATAGAACCTGGATGTTCTTTAAGATATTTATAC
>JAPWTZ010000036.1 GCA_028275775.1 Candidatus Nanopusillus sp. | reverse complement strand
TTTTACTGAAGGACCTGGTAAGAAATATAAAGAAGAATTGGATTCTGTTAAGATCACTAGGTAGTTTCATTTATAAATTTTTTTATCAATGATAATTTATGAAGATTGACAAAATGATTAACAATTTAATCATGTTAATTGGTTTGTATAGACTGCATGCAAAAAAATTATTTAATAGAATACAAGATAGTGAAGCAAAAATTTTATTGTTAATGTCATTTAAGGATAATGATATATTAAATATTTTGGAAGATATTGTTGATAGAAAGAAAATATTTGATGAATATATGAAAAATAATCAAATAAAGAAAGCTTATATGGTATATAAAGATATTGAATATAAATATAAATTAGCTGAATCTTTATTATATAATAGAATTGAAGATTTAGTTAAAATAAGGGCTCTAGATATTGTAAAATCTAAAAAGAATTAATCTTTTCTCTTTACCTTATATAAAGGTATTTTTCCCTTATATGATAAATATACATAAACATCTATAATAATTAATATTAATATAATTAATATTGACATGTAATATAAATTTTTATATGGTAAATTAATTAATGTATTTGCTATTATTGCAATAACTATCAATGTAATTACTAAAGAAATATAAAGTTCATATTTTGTTGCATACAATTCTTCTTCCATTAATAATTGTTTTATAAAATATTAAAAAATCTGAGCTCAAGACCCTCATCATTTATCAGCCGATGAGTTTTTCTTCATTATAAAGATATTATAAAATTTTATTTAAAAATGATCATTTATTTTCCAAATCTATATAATTATATTTATTTAGATAATATTCTCTTAATTTATTCCTAAAAAATAAATATAATAATGTATAAGTAATTCTTTTTATAATATTACTATCTAATATTGTTAAATATTGAATATATTCTTTTATATATATTTTATAATTTTCATTATAAACAGTATTTAATTCTATTTTTAATCCTATTATATAATCTAAAGCCCTTTTACATTTTAATCTTTCATAAATATATTCAAAATCTTTCAAATGTTTTTCAAGGCTATCTTTACTAAAACTAATACTTGCACTTTGATTATGTCTTCTATAATATGTTAATCCATCTTTTATTTTTATTATTTTACCTTTTGTTTTAAAATAACATATTAGACTATTATCAACAACAAAATATATGTTCCTTAAATATTCTGCTAATTCATCCTTATTCTTTGTATAAAATACTATTCCTATTGTTCCACCAACACTTACTAAATCAAATATTTTTTCCTTAATTCTTTTTATAATACTTTTATTTTCCTTAATTATATTTCCATTTATATCTATTGGAATTAACTTATGTGCAATCATATATTCTTCATCCTTAATATTTTTTATTATTTCAAATATTCTACTAATTTTATTTTCAGTAAACATATCATCATCATCTAATAAAAATATTAAATTACTTGAAGAAACTTTTATTCCTTCAGAATAATTTCTTCCAACATAATGGTTTGGATCGTTAGGATCTAAATTTATTATTTTATAATTAGGAAAGTTTTCTTTAATATAATTATCTATTTTTTCATCTTGATAATATTTTACAACAATTAATTCAATATCATTTAAATCTATTCCTTTTTGATTTTTAATACTTTGTAATGCATCTAAAATATATTTTTTCCTTTTATAATCAATAACTATTATAGAAGCTTTCATAAAAGAATATAATAAAAATAAAGATTTTTAAATTATTTTTGGATTTCAAAAATATATTTTAGATTAACCTTGTAAAGATAGTATACAGATATTTAACAAAAATTTTCAAGAATTTTATATCGCACCCTAATATTTAAATTATTTAACATATTATCCAGAGAACCTAAATATAATTAACTTTAATTATTCGGTTGTTTAATTTTTATCTTTTTATGTAGCTAGAGTTTATAACAAATTTATAGAACTTTTTACATATTATGAAATATGGTCGATCAAACAGAATCTCTTAACTTCAAAGAAAAATCAGAAATTAAGGATACTATGAGAGAACTAGGAGAAACGCTAGAAGATATATTACTTAGAATAAATGAAAAAAATGAGAAAACAATCAATATAAAAAATATATGTGAGCCAAAATGGGCAGAGATAGATCTTTCTTTCGAAGGTACATATCATAATGATGATTTTAAACTGTCTGAGCATAACATTAATATAGATGTATTTTGCAATAGTAGTAATAAATATCAATTATTTTATTGTTTTTCAAGAGGATATGGATCACCATCCGAAGAAATTGAATGTCATAGTCTATTAGATCGTTTCGAAGTATCAGCCCTATCCCTTAAAGATATACCAAGTATTCTTAAAGAACTACTTAGTAATATATATTTAGAAGGATTTGGATTCTCAATGACTATTAAAGCAAATATATATTCTTATCCCTATCGCACAATATCTAAGTCTCCATCATCAAAAGTTGAACCTTACAATAAGGGAATATTTATTGAATATCATGAGGATAACTTATATATTAGCGCTCGAATTGATTATAAAAATGCATTAACTTCATAATGATTTTTGATTTTTTATATTATTTTTTATTTCAAAAAACAATTCTAAAGTATTCGGCTATTAATTTTTAGAATTTTTAACATGAATATTTTGATCTTAAAAATTACACATATTTATTATAATCATGTAGATAAAGTTCATAATAAATCTATAAAAGTTTTTATATATCATAATGTATGAGCAATCAAACAGAACCTTTTAGCTTAGATATATCAAAAACCCAGGATACTTTAGAAAAGCTAGAAAAGATATTAGATGAAATGGGTAAAGAAATATGGAAAATGGGAGATATAAAAGACCCAAATAGTTTAAATAGGGCATATATGTATATTGAGGTATATAAAGATCCTAATCAATCTCAATTGTTTAGATATTATTATATTCATATGGGATTCTTTGGTAAAAGTGATAGCATACATCCATTAAGTTATATTACATGTTATTCTGAAGGACATGGATCATTGCCAGAGAATATTGAATGCATTAATCGAATAAATAGTGATAAATTTAAGGTATCTATTTCTCACTTAAAAAATATAATAGAAGAATTGTTTAATAAACTATATCTAGAAAGACCTGAAGTAACAGAAAATAAAGAAGAAATACTTCCAATATACATTCATATCAGTATGTATTTCAACACACCATCTATAAA
>JAPWTZ010000035.1 GCA_028275775.1 Candidatus Nanopusillus sp. | reverse complement strand
TACATTTATTAATCTACCACCTGCTACTAGTTATATTGTAGAAAAGATAGTAGCAGGTAATGGAAATATAATATCTACAAATAATACATTTATACCTCAGGGATTTGGAAATTATGAATTATTTTATAGATAAATAGGTTTTTGGTATTTTATTATATTTTTTTATATAAATAGAAATTTTATGTATATTTTATAATATATTTTTATGATAAAAGTAGGAACCTGTGGATTTCCTATATCAAGGAAAAAATATTATGAAGAATTTAATGTAATAGAAATAAATAGTACTTTTTATTCAATACCAGATATTGAGTGGGTTAAAAAGATAAGAAATGAAGCACCTGAAAATTTTGAATTTACATTTAAGGCATTTCAAGGTATTACTCATGATGTAAATTCTTTTACATGGAGAAGATCAAAAATAAAAAATTATAAAGAATTAAAGGGAAAGGTTGGATATTTAAGAAATACAAAGGAAGTATTTGAATTTTGGGAAAAACAAGAAGAAATTGCGAATATATTAAGAGCAAATATAATTGTTATTCAATTACCAAATTCATTTAAAGATACAAAAGAAAATATTGAAAATGCATATAATTTCTTTAATTCAATTGGTAAAAAATATAAAATAGCAATAGAATTAAGAGGGTGGAGTAAAGAAAATAGGGAAAAAATATGTAAAGAATTTGATTTAATAGATATTGTAGATATAAATGTTGAAGATCCAGTATATGATTCTGATATAAAATATTATAGATTACATGGATTACATGAGGGAAATAGATTAATATATAGTTATGATTATTCAAAAGAAGAATTAAATAGAATAAAGGAAAAAGTATTAAAATATAATAAAAAGGATAGTTATGTAATGTTTAATAATTCAATGATGTATGAGAATGCGAAAGAATTTTTAGAATTAATAAAAAATGTATAATTATTTATTAAGAATAAAATATAATGGAGAAAATTATCATGGAATTGCATATCAAAAAAATGTAAAAACAATTTCAGGGGAAATTTTAAATTATTTTGATATAAAAGAATTTAGATTATCAATTGTTTCAAGAACAGATAAAGGAGTAAATGCAGAGGAAAATTATATTGTTATATCTTCAGATAAAAATATTGATTTTTCAATTTTTCAAAATAATGATATAAAAATATTGAATGTATATAAATTAAAAGAATTCATTAATATTAGAAAGTTTTCTAGAGGTAAATTATATGAATATAAATTACCAAAAAAATTGTTTGAGAAAAAATATATACCAAAATATTTAATAAATAATGAAAAAATATTAATAAAATCTGAAGAAAAAGAATTTGATATAAATAAATATATAGAAGCATCAAAGTATTTTATAGGAATAAAAAGTTTTCATAATTTTTCAAAAGGTAAAGTAAAAGATCCTATATGTAATATAACAAAATTTGAAGTAATTGATGATAAAGATTTTTATATAAATTATATTGAAGGGAATAAGTTTTTATATGAAATGATAAGAAGAATTATTACATTTTTAATCTCTGTTGGATATAATTTGTTTCCTTTAGATTTAATTGAAAAAGTTTTTATATATAATTTAGAACCAAAACCATTTCCTTCAGATCCAAAATATTTAACATTAAAAAAAGTTTACTTGGATTGGAAAGAATTATATAAATATATTGAAGATATATTGTTATGATTGTAATATTTCTATATGTAAAAAGTGGAGATGGAATAAATATTTCTAAAAGAATATTGGAAAGAAAATATGCAATATCAATAGATATAAAGAAAGTTGAAACATTATATTTAGAAAAAGATAATATTAAAGAGGAAGATAGAGAATTATTATTAATAAAAACAAGGGAAGAATTATTTGACAAAATAGAAGAATTGATAAAAGAGATATATAAAAACAGTATAATTGAAATATATTCAATAAATGTTGAAGATGCAAATAAAGATTTCCTAGATTTATTGGAAAAAGAAACATCTATAAAGAAAATAAAAAATGCTTGAAGATTTAAAAAAAGCATCTGAAATTACAAAAAAGGTAAAAAGAGAAGCTGAGAAATTATTGAAACCTGGAGAAAGTATATATAATATTGCAGAAACAATTGAACAGAAAATAATAGATTTGGGAGGATTTCCATCTTTTCCAGTTAATATATCTATAAATAATATAGCAGCACATTATACACCAACAATAAATGATAATACAATATTAAAAGATGGAGATGTTGTAAAAATAGATTTTGGTGCTCAGGTTAATGGATATTGTATGGATACAGCATTTACAGTAGAAATAAATGATAATAAATATAAAGATCTAATTGAGGCTTCTAAAAAAGCATTAGAGAATGTTAAGAAAATTATAAGAAAAGATATTGAAATATCTGAAATTGGAAAAGTAATAGAAAATACAATTAAATCTTATAATTACAATCCAATATATAATTTATCTGGTCATAAAATAGAACAATATATTTTACATGCTGGTATTACAATACCAAATTATGATAATAAATCAAAAATAAAATTATCTGAAGGAATATATGCAATTGAACCATTTGCTACAAATGGTGTAGGACTTGTAAAGGAAGATAAATCATCTGGAATATATTCAATAATTTCTGATAAACCAATTAGAGATCCGAATATTAAGAAACTTTTTCAAGAAATATATAATAAATATAGGACTCTTCCTTTTGCATATAGATGGTTATATAAAGATTATTATAATAAAATAAACTTAAAATTATTTATAGAATATCTAAAAAAGAATGGAAATATTTATGAATATCCAATATTAGTAGAACAATCTAATGGGATAGTAACTCAATTTGAAACAACTTTTTATATTTATGATAGAGTTTATGACATGATGGATTAATATTGAGGGGGTATTATATTATGGTCGTGTTAAATTGACTTAAACAAATGTTAAAACAAAAGATTTTTATATTAGTTTGTCAATAATATTATTATGGCAAAGAGAACAACACCAATTCCAGTGGCACCACTATATAGAATATTAAGAAAGGCCGGTGCATCAAGGGTAGGACAGGATGCAAAATTAGCAATGGTAGAATCAGTATTGCAAGTAGCAGAGGCAATATCAGCAAGAGCAGTAGAATTAGCAAAACACGCAGGAAGAAAAACTGTACATGAAGATGATATAAGGTTAGCAATTAGGGAACTTAGAGGCCTATAAAGAAATATTTTTTGATTTTATTAATTTTT
>JAPWTZ010000034.1 GCA_028275775.1 Candidatus Nanopusillus sp. | reverse complement strand
ATGAATATTTAGAGATAACACATATTAATATTATTGATCCATACACAGAAAAGGATCTTTCATTATTTTCTAATATAGTAGATAAAATAAGGCAAAAAATAGAGGTTAAAGCAATAAAAAGATGAGCGAGGAAAATATATTAATAGTAAAAGGAATATTAGCACCTAAAACAATAATAGCAGGTTCAGAAAGCTATGATTATGACCATATTTATTATTTAATAAAGAATAGTCTTTTTGAAGCAATTTTGAAGGGAGCTAAATATATAAAAGAAAATCCCTTTGTTTATAAGATAAAATCAATAGAGGAATTGTGGAATCATATAGAAAATGCAAAAGATAAACTTTTAGATGAATTATGGAAAGATCCTTATATTAGTAATGACCTATATTTTAATAAATACATTGATATAATTGAAAATGCATTGTTGACGGGTTTGCTATTACAAGATTTAGAAAATAAATTAGCCAGGAAGCATCAAATAATAAGGCGATTAATACAAAAATATGAACCATTGGCTTTTGTTTCTTTGTATTTTTATACCAAAAAATACAGAGAGGGAAACCTTAAAATTTTAAATTTGGAAGAAAATAAAGAAAAGGAAGATATAAAAGCAATAATAAGGATCTATTTAGTTATAAGGAAATATGATTTAAAGAAACTCATAGATTTAAGAAATATATATAGAGAATTGATTATAGCTATTCAAGATAATAGCATAGATATTAGTAAAGAATTAGAAATGATTAAACAATATTTAATAATAAATAAGAAAGCAAAAAGAAAGAAAAAGATTATTCAATTAATAAATAGAAAAAAAGAAATTGATAAAAAGATTGAAATATTAAAGAGCATAGACTCATCAAACCCAGAAATTCAAGAATTGGAAAAAGAAAAGAAAGAAATAGAAGATCTATTAGAAAAATTAACAAAAAGAAAGAAAATAATTAAAGAAAATATACAAAATGAGCAAGAAAAGGCAAAAACCAAAAGTAAAGAATTGGAAAACAAAAATGGACAGTGATCTACCAGGATCTGAGAAACCTGGTGCTATTTTAGAATTTGTTAAAAAGGAAGAAAAGATAACAAAAGAAAAAGAGGAAAAAACTGAGGAAAAAGTAGAAATACAAAATAATGAAAAGATTAGCCAGGATTCCGATTTAAGAGAGATAAAGAAAGGGATATTTAACACATTCATAAAAGGAAAAAGAATTATAGAAAAAGATGCTTATGGCGACTATTATAGCAATAATTTAGTAACATTATTAAAATATGATAACGATATACCCCAAATAATCTATGAAACTTTAAGATTAAGCGACCCATCAAAAGTAACCGCATTTAAATCAAAATTAGCAAGTGAAAGAAAAATTAGTTTTGCTGGTTTTATTGCGGATGTAAAAGAAAGTGAAAACTACGAAGCAAACCAATTTAAGATAAAATTAGGAAATGGCGTAAGTGTAATATATAATAAAAGGTATATTAGAAAAAAGTCCGATAAAGGTAAAAAGATAGAAGAGATAATAGAATATTTTGATAATGCAAAAAATAATAAAATATTATGGGTTGATATTGAATTAAAAGAATATTATTTGGGTCAAAAATTAGTGAGAGAACCTCTTATTGTAGATTACCGTGAATTAGCACTATGGGAAAAATACAAAAATAATATATTAGATAAAAAGGAAAAGTATAAACTTACATGGTATGAATATGTGATGTGCAGTTTAATAGGATTAAATATATTTGATCTAGAAGGTCATGAAAAAGAATTAATAGATTGGTTATATATTCCACGTATATTAATGTTGCATAGAGTAATCACGCCAATATTGCCAAAAGATATGGTTCCTTATACACATGTATTGCAATTAACCCCCGCAGCCACAGGTAAAACACAGTTTGCATTATCCGTGAGAGATCTCTATAACGCAGAATATTATGATAAATTGCCAACACCCGCTAATTTAATATACCATGCATTGGATGAAACGCCAGGATCGGTATTTAGGCATGATTATATATTTATAGATGAATTTAGTAAGCCCCCCACAGAAAAGATTAGTGAATTTATTAATAATATAAATACAGGTTTATCATCGGGTGTTTGGGCTATTGGAAGAGGAAACTATGAAAAACAACAAATAAATAAATATAAGCCAGTCGGTTTTGGATTCTTTGGTAATGTATTAGGAAAGCAAGAAAGAAAAGCAATGAATGAAATAGATCCTTATTATGAAGGAATTGATTTTAAGAATTTTGAAGATGCTAGAAAAGCGGCTCAATTTGTGTTATATAAGAAATCTAAAGATGAGAATTATAGAGTAACAATAAATAACTTTATAGATAGAATTGCCATAGTAAGTATTATATTTGAAACCTTAAATTTATCAAAATTGGGATTAAGAGATATAATTCCAAATCCATTAGAATTATATGCATTAAAACAAATAATTCAGGAAAGGATTGATCAAATAGCGAAAGAACCAGAAAAATATATTGATATTGAAAAAATAGATAAAGAACAATGGGAAGATGGGAGAATGAGAGATAATGCTATTAAAGTAGCAATAAAATTGATGGCCATGGAAATTGATAAATATTTAGGAAAATCTGCTGAAGATTTAGCAATCGAAATGGTAAAAGGCCTGTGGGGATGGAATCCGAAATAAAAAAGATGGATGAAAAAATACTATATGATCAATTAATACTAATAGAAACAAAAAGAGATATAAAAAATAAAATAATCTTTTTAGATAGAGAGATACCAAACTACAAAATATATTATAAGGGGAGATCAATTGGAACCATAAAAGAAATGTTAATTAATGTGGATAAAAAAATTAAGATAGATGAAATTAAAGAGGATAAAGTTCTATATACATTAATAATAGCTCACTTAATAGCTCAATATATTATAAAAAGAATAAAAAATAGAGATTGGGAATATGCAAATTATTTAAAACAAAGACGTGAACTATTGATAGAAGCAATATATAAAAAGATATTAGGTGGGCCTATGGATAAGTTTAGATTTTTTGGAAAAATATGGACACATAATGAAATATTAGGGGCTTTTATAGAGTATATGGGTGATAAAATTCTAGATTTTTAGCCAAATAGACTTTTTTATTTTTATCAGATTAAAGTAGTATCACCGAAAAATATATAAATTTAATCTTAACCAAAACCGTCCCAGGGTTTGACCCATATATATATAGGGCCAAACCGTTAGGATGGTTTGACCCCAAAGGCAAACCCTCCCCACGGTTTGATTAAGTAAAAATTGGGCACGGTATAGAGTACCAAAAAGTAGTAACATGGCCAGATTGCCATAAAAAAGAAAGATTTAAAA
>JAPWTZ010000033.1 GCA_028275775.1 Candidatus Nanopusillus sp. | reverse complement strand
ATAATTTGTTTTGGTCTTAATCTTGAAACCCTTATTATAGAATTTCCAGTTCTACTATGTGCAACAATTAATTTTATATCATTATCAAATTCCGAAGTACTTACTGCACCTACTGCTATAGAATCATCAATATTATTTGGAGGTAATAATTCTGGCTTTATTTCTTTTTCTACATTTAATATTATTTCTTCTAATATTTTTACAGAATCTATTGGATAATTACCTATTGCCGTTTCATCACTTAACATTATAGCATCTACACCTTCTAATACAGATACAGAAGCATCTATTACTTCAGCTCTAGTTGGTATTGCATTATTTACCATGGATTTTAATACTTGTGTAGCCAATATAACGGGTTTTCCATATAATCTTGATGTTTTAATTATTCTTTTTTGTGCAAATATTAAATTTGAAAATCCTATATCTACTCCTAAATCTCCTCTTGCAATCATTACACCATCAGATACTTTAATTATGTTTTCCAAATCATCTAAAGCTTTTTTAGTTTCTATTTTAGCAATCACCCAGGCTTTATCTTTTACTATTTCTTTAACTTTTATTATATCTTCTTTTGATAAAACAAAAGATACTCCTATAAAATCTGCACCCAAATCTAAAGCTTCTTTTAATAGTTCTAAATCTCTTTGGGTTACTCCAGTATCTAAATTTAGATCTGGAATATTTATTCCTTTTCTAGATGTTAATATTCCTCCAGTTAGAACAGTTCCTTCTACTTTATTATTCTCTACTTTATCTATATGAACTTTTATATTTCCATCATCTAAATATATATCAGTATTTTCTTTAACTACCTTATAAAATAATGGATCCTCTACTGGAATACCATCATCTTGAGAAAATATTATTTTATCTCCTGGTTTTAATAATATTTTTTCTTTTAGATTTCCTATCCTTAGCTTTGGCCCTGGTAAATCTACTAATATGGGCTTTTCGCTATTTTCTCTAATTATTTTAAAATATTCTTCATGACTCTTCTTATCTCCATGTGAAAAATTTATCCTATATACATCTACATATTTATCTAATTCTTTTATCTTATCTATACTACTTGGACCTATTGTAGCAACAAT
The DNA here is from genome assembly GCA_028275775.1 of Candidatus Nanopusillus sp. Taxonomy (GTDB): domain Archaea; phylum Nanobdellota; class Nanobdellia; order Nanobdellales; family Nanobdellaceae; genus Nanobdella. The sequence goes on along the minus strand of JAPWTZ010000033.1, from coordinate 2,299 downwards.
TTTTGTTTTCTTCATAAAAGATATATAAAAATTGAAACTTTTAATTACAAAAAACCAAAAATATTATTTAACCTTTAATATATCATCATAAATTATATGTTTAATAAGATATTTAAATATCAAAGATTTAAAGTTAATCATGAGTGGAGTATTTAAATTATATGATATTAGAGGTATCTATGGAAAAGATTTAACAGATGAACTATTATATAAAATTGGATATGCATTTGGGAGGTACTTTAATAACCATGAATCAATAGGAATTGTAAGGGATATAAGATTATCTTCTCCAAGAATAAGAGATATTTTAGTAGAAACATTAGTTTATACACATAATGTAATAGATTTTGGAATTGGATCTACACCAGAAGCACATTATTTGGCGAAGGTATATAATATTCCAGTATTAATGATAACTGCATCTCATAATTCTTTGCAATATAATGGGATAAAACCAATTAATAGTAATGGAAATGATTTACCAAAAGAAGAAATTGATAAAATTGAAAAATTAACATATGAAAATATAAGACCAACTCAAAAAGAAGGAATGTTAGAAGTTATCGAAGGAGCTATAGATATTTATAAAAAATATCTAAAAGAGAAATTTAAAGGAATAAGTGGATTTAAAGTTGGTTATGATCCTTCAAATTCCGTATTGACTTTAATGAAGGATGTATTAACAGATTTAGGAAATGAAGTTGTAGCAATTAATGATAATATGGATGGAACTTTTCCAGGTCATGGACCAGATCCTTCAAAAGATGAAAATATTAAACCTTTACAAGAATTAATGAGAAATAGAAAAGATTTAGATATTGGATTTATGTTTGATGGTGATGGAGATAGATTGGGTGTGGTAGATAAATATGGAAATAGAATTAGAATGGATAAATATTTGATACCATTTATTAAAAAAGATAGAACATATGTATTAGAAATTTCTTTACCAATTTATTTAAGAAAATTAGTTGAAGAAAAAGGAGGAAAGGTAATTATAAAGAGACCTGGTCATACTTTTGTTAAATTTGCAGGTCAACAAAATAGAGCATATTTATGTATTGAATATACTGGTCATATTTATTTTGCTGAAAATGATTATATTGATGATGCATTATTTGGTGCATTAATGTTATTAAAATATATGAAAAAAGGTGTAGATATAAATAATTTAAATATTCCAGAATTTGCATGGTTAGAGAAAGATATACCAAGAAATAATCCAAATTTAATTGATAAAGTAAAAGAATATGGAAAAAATAATGGATTTACATTAAATGATTTAAATGGAGATTTGGATGGTATAGAATTATTAAAGGATAACTTAAGAATATTAGTAAGATATTCGGAAACAGAACCGTTATATAGAGTTGTAATGGATTCTTATGACAAAAATATAGATGTTAATAAAATATTTGAAGAAATAGTAAAATTAAATATATAAAAGTTTGAATCTTCTTATCCAAGTCTCTATATTTAATTTTTTTGAATGCATATACTTTTAATATATAAAAGTATTATCTAATTAAACTAAAAATCCACGTTCTATCATAAAATTAAATTATTTTATCTTAGATTATATTTTATAACATTACTTTCGTTAAAGGTTCTATTGCTATATTTTAAAGAATTCATAATATACTTTTCAACAGTATTATAATCATAGTAAATCATTATATAATATCCAGGTCTCACCTTTTTTTTAAATTTATATATGTATATATATTCATAGTATTTTGATAATTTTAGCAATATTTTATGAAAGTATTTATTATCATAAGGAATAATAAAAAATAATAACTTTTTATCTAAATTTATCTCTGGGGGTGTTATTATGTCTCTTATATGTTCATTTAAAATTTTATCTGAACTTTTAATCGTATTGAATTTTATCCGAACAGATAAAAAATTGTTTAATGCAAAATCTCTAAAATATACTCTAAATAATCTATCTATATATCCTAATCCTTTTGCATATTTTTTCTCTCTTCCAGATCTTTCCTGATTAATAGCCGTTGGTAACCATAAAAAATATAATTTAAAATCTTTACGGATTAAATCAATATCATGCATAAAATCTTCAAAGATATTCATATCTCTCCATCTTACACTTTTTAATATACTTATGTATGTGCTTATATAACCAAAGTCACCAAACCCGTTGGTACCTTTAATAATTTCATTTTCTTTATATATTTTTATAATTCCTTTTATTAATTCATTCAAATAATCAGGAAATATAACGTCAAAATCTATATAAAATATATAATCTACATCTGGATGATTTTTAATTAAATTT
>JAPWTZ010000032.1 GCA_028275775.1 Candidatus Nanopusillus sp. | reverse complement strand
ATTGGCTAAAAGGTTAGAAGTAAGACTCATTGAAAAATATGGCTATGGAGCTAAAATTCCCATTCTTGAACTTCTAAAAGAAGAAGATCAAGATTTAAAGTTTTTGGCAAACTATGTATATGAAAAACTTTATAAAAATTACACCATGAAACAATGGGGGCTAAAGCCCGAAGAAATTAGCTCTCAAGTAACGGCAAGAGTTCCCATTTACGTTAGCAGGGATAATAGATATTTCACTGATAAATATCAGGTGGTCCCTAAGGACGGATATACTAAAATTTTTGAACGAATGCTAAATCACCCAAACATAAAAATAATGCTAAATACGGATTTCAAAGAGGTAATTTCTATAGACTTTGAAAATAAAAAAATCTATTTCTTGGGGCAGGAGTTTAAAGGAAAATTAATTTTTACTGGCATGATAGATGAATTATTCAATTTTAAATATGGATTTCTTCCCTACAGGAGTTTAGACCTTAGATTTGAAACGATAGAACAAGAATATTATCAGGAAGCACCAGTTGTTAACTATCCAAACGATTATGATTTTACGAGAATAACAGAATTTAAACATATTCACCCTGTAAAATCTAATAAAACAACTATTTTAAAAGAGTATCCAAAAGCTTATCGACCAAATGTAGATATACCATACTATCCAGTTTTTACAAAAGAAAATCAGGAGCTGTATAATAAATACAAAGAAGAAGCAGATAAATTTGAGAATCTGGTACTTGTAGGTAGGTTAGCGGAGTATAGGTATTATGATATGGATGATGTAGTAAAAAGGGCACTGGAGGTATTTGAGGAGGGGATTAAATGAGTGATAGTGTTTGTGCAGTAGTTGTTACATATAACAGAAAAAATTTATTGATTGAGTGTTTAGAAGCTTTAAGAAAACAAACAAGACCTATACAAGGAATATATCTTATAGACAATGCTTCAACAGATGGAACTCCTGAACTCCTATTGGAGAAAGGTTATATAAGTGAATTGCCGCCTCAAAATTTAAAAGAGCCGTGGGAAAAGGAGTTTATCATACAAAATTTAACGAATAGAGAAGAAATAAAATTACATTATGTTAGAATGCACGAAAATACAGGAGGTGCAGGTGGATTTTATGAAGGTGTTAAAAGAGGATACGAGAAAGGTTACGATTGGTTATGGTTAATGGACGATGATGCAGAGCCAAAAGAGGATGCATTGGAAAATTTAAGTATCTACTTTAAGAATAGTAATATTATGGGTTTAGCTGGTGCAGTATTTTTACCCAATGGTGCTGTAGCAATCCACCATAGAGGGAGGATAAATTTCAAAAATGTTTTTCCTTTAATTCAAATCCCATTACAATTAGAGGAATACCAAAAAGAAGCGGTTGAAATTGACATGGCATCGTTTGTAGGTTTATTAGTAAAAAGAGATGCTATCAAAAAAATAGGTTTTCCTAAAAAAGATTTTTTCATTCATCATGATGATTTAGAATATTGCATACGTCTAAGAAGTATAGGGAAAATTTTACTAGTACCTAAAAGTATAATATTTCATAAAGAAGCTTCAAAAAGGGGAGTGGAGAAACGTTTTTTAGGAATAAGAAAATTGAGAAAAGAGTTTAACGAATATTGGCTTACCTATTATGGTATTAGAAATCTTGTATGGTTGGGGAAAAGGTATTCTAAAAGCAAAGTTTTATTCTATTTTCAAATGTTCAAAACTTTGCTACGGCAAATATTAGGAATAATTTTATTTGACGATAATAAGTTAAAAAGAATTAAATTTATCATAAATGCTTATTTAGATGGGTTGCGAGGGAAATTTGACAACAAAAAACCTAAAACATTTCTGTACAAAAAATGAACGCTAAAAATTTATTGAAAGTCTGTATATAATACTTTTATCAACTAGGCTGATGCGATATAGTGCATGGAGAGCAGATAGGGAAGCTGGGGATCGCGAAGATGAGTGGTAAAATAAAAACACATAAGATGATTTTAAGTCCATATGGTGCAACGTTATTTCCTTTACTATTATTATTTATGTCTTTCATTTTCCCACCCTCACTATATGAGCATTATGTTAATGAACCTGATTATATGTTTTTGAATTTTAAAATGTTGGCTTTTGGGCTCTTATGTGTATTCTTTTATTATATCGGTATTTCTATTTCTAATTATAGACCTATTTTTAATTTTAGATTAACCAAAAAGAAGATCAAATTATCAATTTTCTCCTATTTAGGGCTTATTTTAGTTATAGTTATTCTCCTTCAATTACTTTCCATTTTTTTGGTTTTTGTATATTTCTACAAAGCTGTTTATTTAAATCTATTAGAAATTTTTATTTCTGGTAAAGGACAATTAATCAAAGACTATTTGGGTACAGAGGTAAGAATACCGTTCGGATTAGGAGCACTGCCAAGTTTTATTATAGGTATTAAATTTTGGTTATTATACAAATGGTACGCTTTTCAAGCGGAGTTAAGCCATCTTAGCAAGGGTGAATATTTTAAACTTAGAATAATTATTTTGCTGTCTATAACCCTGTTTATAATCTCCAATATAATTCTTGTAAACAGACCACTATTGATGATTTTTTTATTGGGATGGTTTCTTATTTATTCTTATTTCAATAAGGGTTCGATATTCAGAAGGATTGTAAAACTGTCTATCATAATTGTCTTAATCTTTATAATTGTGCAAATTTTTAGATCGGCTGGTGTAGATAGTTATGAAAACTTTGACGAATTAGTCTTAGGTAGATTACTAGGGTATACTATCGCTGATTTTAACAGATTTGCTCTTATGATTGAAGGAAAATTAAGCTATGTAGATGCTGGAATTTCACGAATTTTTTATATATTACCCGTTCTTAAAATACCTTTGACTAACGTAGCTTTCTTTGACCTTCGAGAATATGCATCTTTAGCTTTGTCTGCTGTTGGTAATGCTGGCTTAAATTCTTCATTAAATATGGCAACATTATTTGGTGGTATTTATCAATCTATAGGAATGGCTACGCCACTGTACTTTACTGTACTAGGTTTTATCGGGAACCGTTTATATATTTCATTCAAAAATGGAAAAACTTTTGGAATAATATTTTATCCGCTATTTTATGCTTCTGTTGCCTTATGGATGATTGATGTTAATATTTTCTTTATGTACTTTCTTTATTTTTTTTATAGCTTTATCTTTGTGGTTTTATACGAAGCATTTGTAAATATAAAAGGAGGATGTAGATTAAATGAGTAAAGTTTATGGCGTTATAGTAACTTATAAACCCAACGTTGAAATTTTAGAAAAATGTGTTAATAGTTTGGTAAATCAAGTGGACAAGTTAATTATCTTAGATAATACTCCGGGTAAATTTCAATTATTAGAAAATTTTAGAAAGAAGCAAAATATTGAAA
>JAPWTZ010000009.1 GCA_028275775.1 Candidatus Nanopusillus sp. | reverse complement strand
ACGGGTTCTCTAAAAATCCTTTAGATATAAGGCCAAATGAAGATTTAGTAGGAGTAGATGATATAATAAAAAAGGTAAAAGATTCTATAATAAATGGTGAAATATTTCTATTATATGGACCAATTGGATCTGGAAAAACTTCTTTAGCATTTAGAATTAAAAAAGATCTATCAGATGATTATAATGTAATATATATAAATGGAGAATATGAAAAAGACAAAGATATAGATGAAATAATTGAGAAAAATAAATATATTAAGTTTTTATTCTTTAAATTTGAAAATAAATTACCTATAGTATTAATATTAGATGAATTTTATAATTTTCCAGAAGATGTATCTAAAAAATTGAAATATTTATATGATAATAAAATTGTTCATTCAATAATGTTAATTCAACCATCTCCACAAATAATGAATGCTACTTTATCTTTCTTAAATAGATTATATAGAAAAATTGAAATGAAATTCCCTCCGGAAGATGAAATATTAAAATTGATAAATAAAAAATTAAAGGGAAGGGTAAATATAGATGAAAAAATATTGAGAAATATAATAAGAAAAAATAATAATAATGTTAGACAGATATTTATTGAATTAAATAATTTATTAGAAGAAGGAATAGATAATATAAGTAAAGAATTAGGAGAAATAAAGAATTTAGAAAGCGATATAAAATTATCTAATACACAAATAAAGATTTTAGAAGTATTATATAAAAATAAAATGTCTTCAAAGGAAATATCAAAAATATTAAATCTTCCAAGGAACACTGTATCAAAATATTTGAACAAAATGTATAAACAAGGTATATTATTAAGAGAAGTAAATAATAATGAATATATTTATAGTATAAATCCACAATATATAAATATTATATCAAAAAAGATAGGAAAATAGCCACCGTAGCTCAGCGGTAGAGCGCTACCCTGGTAAGGTAGAGGTCCCGGGTTCAAATCCCGGCGGTGGCATAAATTTATATTTTAAAAACAAAATAATATTAAAATGATAATAAACATGGGAATAGAAGAATATCTGTTTCTTTTTATAGTATCAGAAATAATAGTTGGATTAATATTACCATTTATAATAATAAAGGAAGAAAGAGAAAAAATAATTGAATTAAAATTATATTCTTTAGTAGGTTTTATATTATATGTATTAGTTGGAATGACTTTTATAGTAATATTAGCATCAATAGGTTATTATTATAATTTTGGATTATTTAATTATAATTTAGGTTATATTATTGGATTTCTATTATTTATAATTGGATTAATATTACAGGGTGTTGCAGAGGCAACTCTTGGAAAATATTATTTACCATCTATTGGAACTGTTGAAGGTCAAAAAATAATTAAAAATGGTATATACAAATATATAAGACATCCTGGATATTTAGGAGAAATAATAATATTTTTTGGACTTGGATTTGTAACATATAGTTTATTAGGAATATTAGGAGCTTTTATTGTATCATTGATGGTATATGCTGGAGAAGTAATTCCAGAAGAAAAATATATGTTAGAAAAGTTTGGAAAAGAATATGAAGAATATATGAAAGAAACTTTTAGATTTATTCCTTATATATTTTAATTTTTTATATATTTTATCTGGGACCGTAGTCCAGCCTGGAAGGATGTCGGTTTGGGGTACCGGTGGTCCCGGGTTCAAATCCCGGCGGTCCCATCAATATAAAACAAATACTATTACTCCAACTATTCCTCCAATTAATAATCCAATATTTAAATAATTATATTGAATTTTTTTATTGAATTGTATAACAATATTTAAAGGCTGATTTACAATATAATTATATCCATTTTCATAATAAATTGTATTATAAAAGAATCCTGGATAAATATATTCTGAAGGCAAAATATTTATCATAGTTCCATTATTTAAAAAGATAGAAGTATTTCCATAAATATTTATATAATTATTTATAGAAACATTTACTAAAAAAGGAGTATAAAATGTAACTAAATATTGATATATACAATAATTAGATAAATCTACATTCATTGGATAAGTTATGTTTATTGTTATATTTGTTATATTGCAATATAATCTTTCCTGATTATTTATATAATTAATTGGATTTATTAATATAGATACATTGCTATTTGCATTTATATAAAAACTATTATTTCCAGAATATGTATTATTGTTTATTGTATAATTAAATGGGAAAGATATATTTAATTGATATTGTAAATAACAATAATTGGATAGATTAATAGTTTCTGAGTTATTTATATTTAATGTTATATTATTTGGACAATAATATTGATAATTTCCAAAATTATATGTTTGATTTAAATAAATATTCAATAAATTATTTGCATAAAAAGAATATGTATTATTATAATATGTTTCATTTAGATAATTTCCAGAAATTGAGAAATTTATTCCAATATTATCATCTATAATAACTAAATAATATTCTGTATAGTTTGTAGAAATATTATAATTATTATTTACTAACAAACTTATGTTTACATATTGTTGTGAATAATTAATATTATAATTTTCTCCATTTATTGTTAAATTATTTAGTAAATATAATGTATTATTTTGATAAATATATATTGGGATACTTATATTAAAAACTGTCCCAAATGGATATTGATAATTTATATATGAATTATTGAAAGAATAATAAACTGATATATTATAATTTAAAGTATATGTATTTCCCAAATATTCTGGATAAAAAGGACCTTCAGATAAATTTACAAATCCTTGTGATATTATATTTTCATTAATATTTGAAGAATATTCTGCTGTATTAAAACCATAATTAAATATTGAAGGATCTGGAGTAATATATTGATTGTTATATAAATAATATAAACCCAAATAACCACCAATATTGTTTATATCTATACATGTTCCATATCCTGGTCCCCCAATAACCAATTCTAAATCTTCTATATTATCAGAACCTGTAAAATATGGAGAAATAACTATATTGCCATTTGATGGAATTAATAATGTAACATTATCGTACCAATTTATATTTTGTCCATCAAAACTATATCCAAATTGTATTTCTGGATAAGAATTATTTTGAGTAATATTAATTATTAAATATACATTTAATGGATATTGTAAATTAGAATAGTTTGTTTCATATACATAAAAATATTTATTATCATAATTACTTACTATTCCATTTCCTTCAATTAAATTATTTGATAAATAAGAGTTTGAAGATGTAAAATTCCATACATTATCAGCAAATTCATAATATCCGCCAGTATTATTTATTAATAAAACATTTTGTAACCAATAATATTGACCATTACTTAATTCTAAAATAGCATTTAATTGTATAGAACCTGAATTCTCTCCTATAAAATTATTAGAACATAAAGGATCAACATATGAACTAAAACTATTTAAATAAACTTCCCCAATAACTTCATTTGTTGTAATATTATATCCATAAATATTTCCATTGCTAATATATATACCATAATCAGAAACTCCTATTGGAGAATAAATATTATTTTCAGGCTGATTTGTTAAACTATATATAAAATAATAATATGCATTTTGTGTATTATTGTTATAAATTACTATATAATAATTTCCTGAAGATAAAAATATACTTTGATTTATATAATTTGTATATGCTTGATAAATTGATGTAAAATTACTACCATTTTGAAAATTTTGATAATTTTGTTGATTCATTATATAAAAAGATAAAGGAATTGATGAATTAAAATATATATTTAAATATTGATTTGATGAATTTATTGGATAAGAAAAGTAATATGAGGAATATAAAATATAAAAATCACCATAAGATCCCTGTCCAAGATTATATAGATTTAATTGATTTATATTTATAGAACTTACTGGAATATTAAATAATGTTGGTGAATAATTTTGAGAATATATATTAAAAAGATTAAATATTAAAATAAATAAGAAAAACAATTTTAATTTATTCATAAGAGTTTATTATTTTTCATTTTTTATAAGGTTTTATTTAAATATTTCATTATGAGAACATTTATTTTTTATTCAAATACAATAAGAACTGATGGAAATTTTAAAAATATATATTATTCTGGAAGACTAGATATAGCAATTAATTCAATTATACATGCTTTTTTTGTATCAAATGGATTAAGAAAAAATATTAGATTTGATCTATATTTAAATGGAAAACCTGTTCCCCCAAGATTGATAAGGGTAGAATCTGATATAAATACCCCATGGTCAAAAAAAGATATATCTACATTATTATCGATATCATTAAAAAAATATAATAGAAAGAATATTAAGAATCCTTTTCCAGGTATATATGTTGATAAAATTGATTTTTTCGATTTATTAAGAGAATATAAAAATAATGGAAAGAACATATATTTATTGGATAGAGATGGGGAATTTATTGAAAATATAAAAATTGAAAATCCTGTATTTATTGTTGGAGATTTTTTAGGAATACCAAAAGATATAAAGAAAAAGATAGAAAATGATGTAATAAAAATTTCTTTGGGAGATATTAATTATTTTTCATCACAAGTTATTGTAATATTAAATTATTATTTAGATAAAATGAATTTTGAAAAGGATATATATGATACTTCATATAAATTTGTTTATAGAGAATGATACTTGGCTTAGATCTATCTGCAAAGGAAAATAATAGAACTGGATATTTTTACTTTAATAAAAAACCAATATTTGGAATATTAAATAAAAATGAAGAAATATTAAATTTAATAGAAAGTGAAAAATTCAAATATATATTTATTGATGCACCTTTAAGTTATGAATATCCATATAGGATAGAAGAAAGATTATTATATAAATATGGATTCAAACCATTACCATTATCCTTAAAATCAATGAAATTATTATATGAAAGGGCTAATTTATTAAAAAATAAAATAATGGAAATTAATAATGATATAGAAGTATATGAAACATTTCCAAGGGCAGTAGAAAAAATATTAAAATTAAAATATCAATATTTTTCAAAAGTATTTAAATATAAAGATATTTATGATGCATATTTATCCTATTTAGCCGGATTATTCTTTAAATTAAATAGATATGAAAAATTTGGAAATTTAATACTACCAAAGATATAATATATATAGGACCCGTAGTTCAGCATGGATAGAATTCTCGGTTGCGGTCCGAGAGGTCCGGGGTTCGAATCCCCGCGGGTCCATATATAAATTTTATGTTACTAAAAGATAGTAATAAATAAAAATCTTTTTATTATATTAAATATAATGGAATGCTTAACAAACATACTTCTTGCAGATAGAAAAGGAAAAAGTGAAAAGTTGAATCCCAATCTTGATAGGATACTTAATAGTTATAGTTCTGGAAATTATGTAAATTATGAAAATATAACCTCTAATTATTCTCAAACACCACATTATTATGCTATAATTGTTTTGGGAGGAGGTTTAGATCATACTCCATATAGAGTTAAAGAAGGAATAAAAGCGTTTAAACAAGGAATTGCAGAGTATTTAATTGTAACTGCTGGTACAGATGATGCACCTATTGCTAAAGAAATAATAAAGAATACTGGTATAGATAAATATATAGTTGATGATAGATCAAAAACCACATTATATAATGCTCTCTATGCTAAAGAAATACTTCGCAATTTACATGCACCAAAAGATACACTAGTAGCAATATTAACCGAAGAACCTCATTGTGATAGAGCTATAGATACATTTAACTTAATCTTTAGGGGAAAATATGGAATAGATGCAATTTGTATTGAGCCTCTTCCAGACCCATATATGTGGGGTAAAGAAGAATATGTAAAACGTATAAGAAAGTATATTCATCCTTTATATCCTTTATTAATTAACTTTTTAACATATTCAGAAAAATATTTAAGTTATTTACCAGGAATGAATGAGGAAAAAGCAGAGAAAATGGTAGATGAATTCGTAAGATCTACATCCGATGTTATCAGCTATTTATTTAATACAACCTTAAAATATGCTAATAAAGTAAGAGAATATATTAATAAGGTAATTGGAAGTTATAGGTCATATGTATATGCATCTTCCAGTAGCTAATAAATATAATTAAAGGAGATAAAAATTATATGCAAAATTCTCACCTGTAAAAAATTATTAATTATATTCATTAAACATTAAAATATTTAATACATTTGATTAATTTTTAATGCGGCGGAGGGGATTTGAACCCCTGGCGGATCTTATCCAATCGGACCTAAACCGACCCCCTTTGACCTCTCGGGCACCGCCGCTTATAAAAATTAATTTAATTTCTTTATATAAAATTTATCAACTTTCTTTTCTCCTTCTTTTAAATTAATTATTCCATCCTTACACTTTAAATTTATATCATTTATTAAATCTTTATACTTCAAAACATATTTTATTATATCAGAAATATATAAATTTGTTTCTAAATATAATTTTCCATCCTTTATATTGTTTTTAATATATTCTTCTAATATTATATTTAACTTTTTATTATATTCATCCCTTTCCTTATTTATTTTCTCAATATAATTATTTAAATTATTTATATCAACATTATATTTATTTCTTATATCTAAAATTTTTTCTTCATAATCTTCAAATTCTTCTATAACCCTATCACCAGCAACAAATCTAAATCTTATTAATCCATCTGCAATTTTTTCTACGCTTTTTATTTTTACCAATCCAATTTCCAATGTATTATCTAAATGGGTTCCTGAACATGCTTCAACATCTGTATTTTCTATTTCAACAATTCTTAATTTTGTTTCTGGTATAAATCCTCCCTGATATATTATAAATCCATATTTTTCCTCAGCTTCATTTCTTAACAAATAAAATTTATTTATTTTTCTTCCTTCCAATATTATTTTATTTAATTCTCTTTCAATTAATTTTATTTCATTATATGAAGGTACTTTATAATGCGTAACATCCAATTTTCCTTCATATTCATTTTTCTCAGCACCTGCTTGCCATATATGATTTCCATACATTTTTCTTAATACAGATGTTAATAAATGAGTTGCAGTATGATGCCTTGATATTCTATATCTTCTATCTTTATCAATAATTTGTAAAATATTTGAATTTTTATCCCAGTTAATTTTCCTATCTACTTTATGTAATATTATTTTTTCATATTCAATTACATCAATAACCTTTGCAAAATAATTTTCAAATCCTTCAATTTTATTACCATTTAAATAATCTTTTAATATTTCTTTTACATAATATGGAAAATCATAATTATTTAAAATATCTTTTGAATAATTTTTTATTTCATCTAAATTAAATATATATCCAGTATCATTTACTTGACCACCTTTTGTTGGATAAAATACAGTTCTATCAAATATTAAGTATTCATCTTCTATTCCAATCAATTTTCCAATATCATAATATTTTTTCCATGATTCATAAAAAGATTTATATGTTTCTGGATAATTTAATTTTAAATTTAATTTTTCTTCTTTTCTTATTTTTTTAGATTTTTCTTTATGTTCTTCAATTAATTTATTTAATTCTTCTCTATTTATTTTTATATTTGGATTTATATCTTCTATAATTTCTAAAGAAATTCCATATGATGTATATAATTCAAATATTTTCTTTGTATCAATATTTTTTAAATTATTTAAAATTTTTTGGGCATTTTTCTTTACTTCCAAATATTTTTCATATTCATATTTTAATATATCAACAATTTCATTTATATTTTCCTTTAATTTTTCTTCATACCAATCTTCAGAAATTTTTATTAATAATTTTCTTAAAAAATCTTCTATATCATTTATTTCAAAATATTTATCAATAAAATAAAACATCCTTCTTGCAATCAATCTTAAATTATAATTTCCACCAATATTTGAAGGTAATGCTCCATCTGATATTGCAATATATAATGATCTAATATGATCTGAAATTGAATATATTGCCCTCATTATTTCAATATTATTCTTTGGATCCATTCCCTTTTCTTTTAAAAATTCTTCAAAAGACTTTATATCATTTTTTTCAAAATCGAATAATGAAGAATACATTGAAATCTTTGATAATAAATCTATATCAATTTCATATTTTATATTATCTAATAAGAATTTTATTGTATTTGGAAATACAATATCATATGATGTATTTGTACCATTTGTAATCCATGCAACCCTTTCTTGCCCCATTCCCATATCCAAAACTTTCAATTTATCCAATTCTATCCATTCATTATTAACAATTTTATATTGCATATATACCTGATTTGCAACCTCTAAACCTCTTATAAAAAATTCAATTGATGTACCACCATTTCCTCCACCCTCCCATTTATCTTCATGAAATAAAAATTCATTCATTGGAAAATTATTATCTTCAAACCAATAATATAGATCTAGAAAATATTGATTTATATCATATTCTTCAGGTTTTACAAATGCATGTTGTCCAATCATTACAAAACCAGTATAATGTCTTCCAGTTAATCCAACATTTCTTACATCATTAAACCTTAAACAAAATTGAGGAACAGTTAATTTTTTTGAGGGTGGTTCTGTATATCCTTCTACAACCCATGGTTGGAAATCTGCAATTGATGCAATTACAAAATCTATATCATCCCTCCATCTTGCTACAACAGGATATCTATTTATTATTGCATAACCCTTCTTATTTAAATATTTTGAAAAACTTTCCCATACTTCATTATATTTTAATTTCTTTCCAATAGGATTATTTATAAAACCATAATTTTCATGATCCCCACATATTTCCCTATTTTTATCAAAAGTCCAAAAATATCTCCCACAAATTTTACATTTTTTTCTAAATAACCCTAAACTTTCTAAAGATTTTTTTGGATATAATTTTTCATAATCAGATTGCACCCTTTTTCTTTAATAATTCATATTTTTGCATTACTAATATTTCATCCATTGATAATTCGGAACCATTCATAATTTTTTGTTGTATCTTTGAATATTCTTCAATTATTTTATTCTTTTCTTCTTCTGATATTTCAACTGATTGTTTTTGTAACTTCTGACTTATATATCTTTGTAAATCTTCATATAATTTATCTTCAAGTTCCCTTATTCTTTCTTTTATTTGTTTTATTTGTTCTTTGATTTTATTATATTCATCCATTATCTGAGTTAATCTTTCCTTTATTTGTTTTATTTGTTCTTTTACAATCTTTCTTTCATCAATATTTTTTCTAATATTTTGACCTATTATTGATAATTTAGATCTATAAGCATTATATTCTTCTCTTAATTTATCAATTTCTTGTAAAACAGAAGATATTTCTTCATATTTACCCAAAAGTTTTCTTAAATATTTTATTCTATTCCAAATTTTCTTTTCTTGAGAATATGATAAAACTTCAGTCTGTAAAACATATTCTAATGTTTCCAATTCTTTCTTATATTTATTTATATCTTTTGCAATATCTTTATTTTTAAATATATCTTTTCTTGCTTGTTTTATTTCATCCAATTTTTTCTTTAATTCTTCTAACTTTTCCAATGTTTTCTGCCTTTCCTCCATTAAATTATCTAATATTTTACTATATTCTTCTTTCTTACTTCTTAATTCCTTTAACTTTTCCAATAATTCTTTTCTTTCCTTATATAAAACTTTCTTTCTAGAGTACAAATTTTCCTTTTCCTCTCCTAACTTAATTAATTCTTTTTTTGCTGAGATAATGCTTCTATAAATCTTATCTGAATCTGTCACCTTAAAATAAAATTATATATAAAAATTTATAAATTTTAGAAACCAAATAATGATGACAAACCCTCTAATGCTTGCTCTTCTTTCTTTTCTTCTGCCTTCTTTTCTTGTTTTTCCTCTTTCTTTTGCTCTACTTGCTGTGGAGCAGTTTGTACTGGAGCAAAAGATAATGATTCTTCCTTTATTTTATCCAAATCAACCCCTTGTAAACTTGCTAATACAGCATTTATCATTGCATCATTTGGTTCAATTCCTACTGATGTCAATACCTTTTTTATATTATCTGCATTTATTTCTTTTTTAGCTTCATGTAATAACCATACTGCATATATATATTCAAGACCCATTTTATTATTGTTAAAAGAAATATATTTAAAAATAATACTTTCTATTTTATATCCTCGAATCTTTGAATTAATTTATCTAATATAGGTTTTACTGTAGTTGTTAATAGATCTTCATAAGATACCCTATGTGGTTCAAATGGACCATGCCTTCTTATATAATCTGCAATTTCCAATGCTTTATTTCTTGTATAATCAAATGCAGGATCATCAAATAAATCTTCTGGTCCATATAATTTATCTTTTTTTACCTGAAATCCCAATGCAATTACCCTTGGAGGTCCATCAAATCTTGTTGCTTTTGCATTCTTTAAACTTACAGGTAATAATGGGCCCCAATATGATCCTCTCATCCATCCATTTACCATATATGGAAATGAAAAAGCTTCCAATATTTCTCCAACAGCTGGAAATCCTTTTTGTGCTCTTACAATCATTACAGGATCATCTTTTCCAGCATATCTTCCAGCTTCTTCATATAATCTTTCTGTAGAAGAAACCGCAACAGGTTCATCCTTTGGATATTTATCAGACCTTGGATATACCCTTTTTATAGCAAATCTTTCAGATGTTCCAATTAATAATAATAGATCATAAATTTCTTCTGGAGAATTTAAATATACCCTTTTATGATTATATAAATCCCATACTTCAAATCTAAATCCTGGTCTCATATCTGGATCAATTACTAAACCTGGTGTATTAAATGGATTTGCAAACATTTGAAATAAAGGATAATTAAATGCCCCAGATTCTGTTTTATCTGCAGCAAATACAATTATTGATTCTGAAGATCTTAATGTAAATTCCATTTCTGCAACCCCAGGTCCCATTCCAATTAATGAACCTGTAAATTCTTTCTTTAATAAATCACCTCCTGCACCATACAAATTCATTTCTTTTGCAATTTCAGAATTTTTCTTAAATATTTCAAATGCAATTTGATGTATTTCTCTATTATTTTCCCCCTTATTATGTAATATTATTAAATTTAGATCATCTCCAACATGTGATACAAAATAATCAAATATTTTTTCTCCCTTATATTTATCTAATATATCTGAAGCTATTTCTTCAAATATTTCTGGAATTGTTGAATTTCCAACTAAACTTCCTATATCAGCTTTTAAAACACTTATTGTTATTTTTTCTGATGATGTCATATAATAATTTTTAATTTCATTTTTTATAGTATTATTATACCACCCAAGAGTATAAAAATTTCAATAGTTAAATACCTTTCCTAAAAATATTTAATAATGGCAAAGAGTTCACCTCCTTACATAAAATATATGATACATGCATCAGTATATATTGATGGAGTAGTTGAAAAACCAGATGTAATAGGAGCAATATTTGGACAAACAGAAGGATTATTAGGATCAGAAATGGATTTAAGAGAATTACAAAGATCTGGAAAAGTTGGAAGAATAGATGTAGATCTTAGGGTAGAAAATGATAAAACAATTGGAGAAATTAGAATACCAACAAGTTTGAATAGATTTGAAACTTCATTAATTGCTGCAACATTAGAAACTGTAACAAGAATTGGACCAACACATGCAACAATAAAAGTACAAAAAATAGAAGATATAAGAAAAACAAAAGTACAACAAATATTAGAAAGAGCTAGAGAATTATTGACAAAATTGATAAATGAAGAATTACCAGATCCAAAAGAATTACTATTATATTTAGAATATTCATATAACATGAAATCTTTGATTGAATATGGACCAGAAAAATTACCTGCAGGACCTGATGTAGATAAATCTGAAGAAATAATATTAGTAGAAGGAAGGGCAGACGTTTTAAATTTATTAAGATATGGAATTACAAATGTAATAGCATTAAATGGATTAAATGTACCAAAAACAATAATTGATCTATCAAAGAAAAAAATTGTAACAACATTCTTTGATGGGGATAGAGGTGGAGATTTATTAGTAAAAGAATGTATGTTAAGCGGAGTTGATATTGATTTTGTAGCAAAACCAGAACCTGGAAGAGAAGTTGAAGAATTATCTGGAAAAGAAATATTAAAAGCATTAAAGAATAAAGTATCTTTTGATCAAGTTAGAGCATATTATGAAAAATTGGAAGGAACTACTGAAGATATAAAAAATATTAGAAGTGAAAAGAAAATAAAGGATCCAATATTACAAAAATTAAAATCATATATGAATGATATATTTAAAACAGATCAGGCTTTATTATTAGATGAAAACTTTAATATATTAAATAAAATACCTGTAGATAAATTGGATGAAACAATATTGAAACATAATAATTTAGCATATTTAGTAATGGACGGAATATTAACAAGAGAATTATTAGAATTAATAGAAAAAAGTACAAACATAAAATATGTTGTATGTTTAGATAGTATACAAAAGAGTAGTAGTAAAGTAAAGATATATACAATAAGCGATCTTGATAAAGTCTAGCTTTTTTCTATTTGATAATTTATTATTCCACTAATAGAATTATTTCCTATAGATGAATAATATAATGTTAAATATAGAATTCCACCAAGCTTTTCCCATTGAATAATTGTTAATCTTGTTTGATCATCTAATTCAAAATTATATTGTAATGTAATATGTTTTTCTGGTTGTATTATATATATATTTTGTAAAAAGCTTCCAGAAGTTATTATTGATGATGTTTGATATGAATTTTTTAATGCTAAATATGAAAAATATATTTCAACAGAATAATTATTTGGATTATTTACATTAAATGAAAAATAATTTCCACTTACACTAAAATTTGATATATATAAATTATATACATTTTCAGGATTTACCATTTTATTTCCAGAAAAATATGTTGAATATGAATAATATATTAGGTAAATTACTGGTATAGAAAATACAAGAAATAATATATTTAATATTATTTTTTCTCTATCCATAATATATGGATGAATTTTATAAATTAAAAATATATCATATGAAAAAACTTGAAGAAGCTAAGGAAAAATATTTAGCAGATCAACCCATATATTATATTTTAGATTTTATTAATTCATTAGATTTCTTTTTTACAACATCTTCATGTGCAGGTAGGATAATTTTGTTAAAAATACCAAAAAGTGGAAAAAAATTTGAGGCAGAATTTTTATTTAAATCACACTATTATGTAAATTTTTATTATATATGGAATAAATTATTAGAAGTATATAAAAAATATGATGAAAAAATATACTTTAAACAAGAACCATTTATTTTACATGTATCTTCAAAAAATATAGAAAAAGCATATGAAATATTAAATATTGCAAGAAAATCTGGATTTAAGCATTCTGGAATATTTTTAATAAATGATAAAAGGGTAATGGTTGAAATTGTTGGAAATGAAAAAATTGAAACAATTGTATCAAAAAATAGAAAATTATTGGTAAGTAAAGAATATTTTTATAATTTAGTAAATGAAGCAAATGAAAAATTAAAAAGAGTAAGAAATAGAATAGATATATTTTATAAAAATCTTCTATCCTATTATATAACAATATGAATTATCACAATAATTATTCATTGTTTCATTATTTATTTCTACAAATTCATATAAATAATAATTGTATGTAAATTGATTGTTTATATTTGTTTCTGGAACAATACATGTAGCATTAAAATAAAACATCTTATTTTCATTATAACATCCAGATTCAATTGTACATGAATTTGATAAATAATTTTCCAATAAATTTTGTGAATTTAAACAGTCAGAGTAAGTTTTATATGGCCCAAATTGCAATGTTTCATTATTTATAGAGCAACTTACATTATTATAATTTATCTGAATATCTAAAGGTATTAAAGCTGGATAATATCCATCAGTATAATATGCATAATTTTCTAAGATTTTTTCTACAAAATTTCTATCAACTTTTACATTTTTTTCATTAATAATATTTACACCAGTTACATTATACCAAGATCCATTGAATATATTTGTTTCATTTAATATTTGATAATTAAAAGAAGATAGAAAAGAATTTACGTTCGTATATAAACATGTATACATATATTCACTATATGTATCATTTACTATACATTGATTATTTACAATCTGTCCAATTGATTCACATGGTATTACAATTGTTACATTTGTAATATTTGGATATTCAAATGGTAAAAGTTGAGATGTATATAAATCTAAAACATAATAATATGTATTATTAAATGAAAAATTTAAGTATAAATTATCTCCAATTGTTTCATTAGAATATGAATTTTGATATAAATATATATAATTTGATTGATTTGTTAAATTATAATATATAAATTGGAATGTTTGATTGTATAAATAATCAATTAATTCATTATAATATAATAAAAAAGGATATATTGAATAATATATTTGATTATTTAATTGAGGAAAAGATAAACTTCTTTCATATTTATTTTGTACAAAGAAAGAATATTGAGGATTTGATAATACAAAATTATATTTATCATCATAATAAAAATCTTGATATGAAAAATTTGCATGTTTAAAATTTAAATTTGTATTTAAATATCTAATTTCTTCTTCTAAATCTTGATTTAAAGTATTTCCAATATTATAAAGAATATTTTTAATATTTTGATAATTATTTATATTATTTAAAGGAATTATTGGAACACATAATGAATAAATTATATTATAATTATTTCCATTATTTTCTATATTTTCTAAATTAAATAAAAAAGGAATTTCGCATTGAGAATAATAATCTGGAACATTATTTCCAAATACATAATTTATATTATATGTAGATCCTGAAAAAATATTTGTAAAAAGATTATTTAATAAATTATATCTAATATCAAATGGAATATAAACAAATAATATATATAAAAATCCCTGATATGCAATATAATCTTCACTTAAATATCTTAAAGATTGCGTTGCAAGCTGAATCTGAGAATTTAAATAAAATATACCGAAGAGAACTAAAATTATTACTCCTATAAATAATGCTAATGGTGCTAAAGATGTTTTCATATAAATTCAATAAATTTTAAAATTATTAACTTTAAGTTAGATAATTACTAATAACACTATAATTTACATAAAAGTTATATAGTACTGTTGGTGGACAAACATAGAATGTATATGATTTACCATTTAAATAAACATTATAATTTATATATTCCTTATTTGGACATACTCCAATAATTGTATCATTATTAAAATAGAATGATAAAATTGTAGCAGAATTATTTAAATAATATAATTCTTCATTTGCCAATTCATTTATTATATAATTATCCAATGCTTTATTATTATTAAATCCTGCATATATATCTATTGCAGGTACAGTTACATTATCAAAATAAATTAAAGAATCTAAAAAACCATTTGCAGATTTATATTCAATACCAACAGCATTTAAACTTGCAATATTATTTAATGTTGGATTCCCATATGAAAAAATATTAAATATAAATATAAAAAATATAGCTACAACAATAATTACTGCAGCAATAAATGATAAAAAGAAACCAATTTGTATTTTCATTTTATTTGAGTAATCTTACATGAAGATATATTTATTTGGCCTCCAGCAATTATATCACATGTTTCATTATATATTCCATTCATATAGAGATCTCCTACACCATATAAAGATACTATTACTGGTTCTCCACTATCATATTCTGGCAAAGTAATATAATATGATGTTATTGGTTGAATATATGTTTCATAATAATAATAAGTTTCTCCAGATAAATCAGAAAGATATATTTGATATACTTCGTCATTATTTATAATTTGATAGTTTTGATAAGCATTTTCTGTTTCATTGTATATATATAAACTATAATTATAGAAGTAATTGATTAAAAATTGGTTTAAAGATGGTAGATCTTCATATGTATAATTTATATTATAAATATTATATGCAACATAATTTGGATTTACACTTATATTATATTCAAAACTAAGATTATATGGATCATAAGAATATGAATAATTTATATTGTTAATATTATAGAAAAAGAAATATATATAATCGTCATAAGAAAAATTTAAATATGTATATATAAATTCATTTGACTGATTTGATTCATTAGTAAAATAATAAAATGTTCCAGATATATTCATAAAACATTGTTGATATATATTATTATATTCATTAATAATATTTGGATTTGGAGCATAAAATAATAATAATGGATTTCCAGTTTTTTCATATAAACAATAATTTAATCTATCAATTAATAAACTATTTGTAAATTGTTGATATGTATATTGAGAATACGATTCAACATTAAATAATGCATATAATATTGCTATAATGAAAAATGTAACTATTATAACAACCGCTGCAGCAATATATTCAATTATATCTTTTAAAGATAATGATCTCATGTTTTAGAAGGTAATATTGATACATTTAAATATGGGCCTCCATATTCAAAACCCGCTTTTGATAAAATAATAAACTCTGGAAATACTTGCTGACCTTTATCATCTATATTTCCTAAATCTAGTTTAAATATATTATCCTGACTTTTATCATTTGGATTATAAATATATGTAAAGCTTGTATTACATAAATAATAATCATTACATCCATTATAAAATGTAAAATTTGGATTATAATATATTGACAATGTTAAATATGGTTGATATACTGTATACTTTCCATTTGGAAATATATAAAGAAAGTTACCTTGACTTATAAATTGATTATAATAGCAACTCGCATATGGATTTGTTGTAGCTTGCCAATATTGTACTAAAGTAATTGCTGCTGAAAATGCTAAATTAAATGCAACACCAGCTACAAAATCCCAACCAGGTGGTAAAGTTTCATCCAATATCATATCTGCAACTTGCATTATAGAAAATTCTACAGTAGACCATAGAGCAGGTCCTACCGAAGATTGTAATGCATTAAACATATCACCCCAAATATTATGATTTCCATATGAATATTGTAAAAATGCGGATTGAAATGTGTATAATCCATATGTACCAACAAAGTTTATTGCTGTCTGTTTTGCAATTTCTGGTAATGCTTTAGATACATCATTTAAAACATCCAGTAAAGGTTTTGTAACACCAAAATTCTTAAGTCCAGGTAAATATGAAGCTACTTCAGCTATAAAAGAATTTAATGCATCATCTGCAAGTTGTTGCCATAAATCATATGTATAGCATATTCCAATACTGACAAAAAAATCATTATTATTATATAAAGGAATGAACAGGGAAGATGAATGTATTGGAGGAATTATCCTAAATTCATAGAAAAAAGTTGGTTCATTTGTTACTAAAAATGCTGCATCCATATTTCCAGGTTCTGATGTTGAATATGTAATAAAACCAGCAACCTCTAATATTAAATAAGGATTATGTGTACCAAATATTCTTGCAACAATATATGGAAAATTTATTCCTATTAATGATACAATTATTAAAAATATTGATGCTATTATTGCATCTAATAATTCATCTATATCCATATTATGAAACAGTCTCTCCTATGTATATATCAATATTTGCTGTCCCTCCATTACTATTTACATCTATATCCATTACTGTTGGTGGTAAAGAACCTGCAAAATATAATATTGGAAAGTCTATACCATAGATTTCTCTAATGAGCCCACCTAATGTGGCAGAATCTATTATCCTACCTACAAAATTACTAAGAACTACCTGAGGATTCCTTGGAAATCCTGATAATTCTACACATACTGATGGATTATATGGTAAATTGTTGTTATTTTTATTTATATTTGGATTCGGAGCACAATATATATTACCATTTACTTCATATGTATTACCATTTTCTTTAATTGTTGATGTAAATGTACATCCATTACTATCACATGTTATTGTTGTATCATTTAATATAGCAAGAAACATTGATTTCCATGCTGGTGATACTAATGAAAAGAAGGAATCCTCTATACTTATAAGAATTTGAAATATCTGTAAATAATTATTAGATGAATATACTAATAAACCTGCTTCATCATTTAATCCTTGTATGTTTATATTTATTTGATTTATATTATTTAATGATCTTTGCTTTACTAATTTACAAAATGCTAATGCCGGTGCAAATATAACAGTATTTCCATTATTTATTGTAGAAACATTCCAATATGCTACTTTAACAGATAAGAGACCTACAACAAAATTTGGAGGAAGACAATGATATAATTGTAAATACCATCCATTATTATATGTTAATACAAAAACATAATTATAATCATAATTATTTATAAATACTTCTCCATTACCTCCACTATTTATATCATCAGCAATTGTATTTAAATATCCAATATATTTTGCCTCATTTCCCATAGCTAATCCAATAAATACCATAATAATATAGTATATTAAAAGTGCCAATACAATTAATACTATTATATCAAAAATTATTCTAAGAAAATCTCCTTTCATATTATCCTAATCCAGATTGATTTAATATTTTATATCCTACACTTGTTACATTTGCCTGCATAGTATGACCTACTATATAATAATAAAATATTATTGCTAAAACAATTATTACTATTGCAATAATTAAAAATATTAAAAAGTTTATTGCATTATCAGCCATAGTTGTTACTATTTATACTATTTACAACATTTGTGCCATTTGTTTGAGGTATACTATTGAATAACTTTACTCCACCTTTAAAATAAAAATACATAAATATTACTAACAATATTAATGCAACAATAAATAATATTATTGCTATTAAAAATGTACTTACTTGTGTTTTTTTATCCATTTCCTCCTATTAATTGATATCTAGCAAATATATTTATATTTAGCCCTAATTTTGGTCCGAATACAACAAAAACAAGTATTAATATTAATACAATGAATATTAATGCAAGAATTATTTTTAAAAGCTCTCCTGTTTCCATTATAAATCTAAAAACTTTGCAATTTATAAATTAACTTTCACCTGAAATTGATGTTAATAGAATTACTCTATTTCCTCCTTCATATGTATATTCTATTATTATACCATTTGGTAATCCTAAATTACCTGGAATAATTATAATTTCATTTGGTGGGGAATTTTTTGAAGTTGAACTTAATTGATTAGGAGTACCGCTTTTGCTTACTTTATATGAATTTACTAATAGTTTATTATATACAAACTGGGAATATTGAGGATTTGATGACATTGCATTCGGATCTATACTACTTAAAACCTGACAAGCAACATTATTACTACTCTCTTCTATTACTTTATCTCCATACATAACTTCTAATGGGATATAACCATAATATCTCATCATTTCTAACATACATAAAACATCATTTAATGTAACATTATATTTATTATTACTGTTATAATCAAATAATAATAGTGCATATTCATTATGATTACCCGCTATAGTTACACTCTGTCCCAATGTTTCTCCATATGTATAAAATAAATATTTTGCAACTAAATATGTTGCATATAAATTTTGACATTCTGATGATGTTGGATTATTACAATATTGTTCTATATTCTTTGCATATGATTCATTTAAATCATTAAGCATTTCATTTACTTGAGAGTTACTAATATCACTTAAATTCACAGCTATTACACCTTCTGGGACTAAATAATATAAAATTGGTGCTTGCATCGCATGTGCTAAATTATTTAAGAAATATGATGAAACATCTAAACCAATTGTTCCAGCTAATAGACCTGCACCCAAAGGATTTAAAAATACTGTTTTATATGCACTTCCAACACCAGATGCAATATCATCTATTGCAGGACCTCCACCCTCATCAAGATCTTTAAATAGCAGATTAGACGTACCCATATCTTTTATCTCTTCTTCGTTAAGTCCTAAGCTCTCTAAAAACTCTACATTCTCATCATAATTTGTTTTAATTCCGGAAAATATACCGGCAACGGTTGCAGCAGCAACAACTCCTAATAATACTTCATTTGCAATTGTTGCAGCATCAGATATTCCCTGTGCTACTGGATTTACCATAAAACTTATACTTCCTGCTAATGCATATCCAAATTTTGCTTCTGGTCTACCAGCATAACTAAGACCTTTTAATACATTAAAGAAAACAATTATTACAAATATTATAATAATAATTACAATAATAAGTTCTATTACACTATCACTTATAGATTTCATATCATTTATAAAAATCTTGGATTTTATTAATTTTTTATAATGAATTTTCAATAATTATAATACTTAAAAATAATAATTATTAAAAAATTATATGAAAAATAAAATTAAGGCGATAGTTATATTTTTTATATTATCTTTGATAATGTTGGGTACAAAAATTATAGCACAAACAAATTTAAATGGTCAACAATATACAAATACATCAATAATTATAATAACTAATAATACTAGTTTTGGTTATGGATTTTCAATAACTAGTTATAATGGTCTTGTTTATATTTATTATACAGAACCAACATCTTTAGCTACAATTATTGATGGTATTGTATTTAATGGAACTGAAGAAATGAATGCACCTTTACCAAATTTCAATGATTTAGGAGAATCTAGTCCAGTATTAGTTGAATTAAATAATGGATCATTAATGATGTTATGGGGTGGTGTGCCAATGGGAAGTTATAGTTTAAATAATTTAACAATTCTTCTTCAAGCTTCAATATTAAATAATAATGTTTGGGGACCTGTTATTAATTTAACAAACAACGGTGTTGCATTAAGTTATGCTAGTGATGGAAATTATATATATTTAGTTTATGAACCTACAATATCCCTTACATATAATAATACAATACTTGAAGAATTAACACTTTCAGGCAATGTTATTAAATCTTTAAATATTCCAGGTATTAATGGTATTGTTTCTGCAAATAATGGTTTGGTTGTTGTTCAATTTCTAAATGGTACTTATGCTTTAATAAACATGAACAATGGAAATATTGAATTTGTAAATGCAACAGATATTGGTTTTATTGGTAATTCTTTATATCAATTTTATAATGGAATACTAACAATTAATCAAAATTTAACATTTAATTTGCCAATATATGAAAGTGCATTTCCAATATCATGGAATAATGGATATATTATAATTGCATGGAGACCTGGTTTATTAAGTGTATATTATTGGAATAGTACAGAATTGCAACCAATTGCTAATTATACAGTTCAATTTACAATAATTCCAGGAGCAACAATTTTGAATAATGATCTTTATTTAGCATGGTTTGGATTAAATAATATTTCAAATGGTCAAGGCTCAATATATATGGCAATAACACCATTACCTTATCAAGTAAGTCAATTAACTACAAATGCTACAACAACTAATACTATAAGTAATATTTCTACTACACCAACTTCATCAACTTCTAGTACATATTCATATAGTTCAATACCAAGTATAAGTACAACATCAAATAAATCTTTGTTTAGTTCAATACCAATTTGGGTTATAATAATAGTAGCTGGTGTTGTAGTTTTTATTATTTTATATTAGCTTTTTTTAGATTATGAAATTAAAAATATTTATAAAATTTTTATGAAAAAGTTTATTCATTTAATAATTATGAATATAGTTATAT
>JAPWTZ010000031.1 GCA_028275775.1 Candidatus Nanopusillus sp. | reverse complement strand
CCAATTGGTCCATATAATAGAAATATTTCACCATTTATTATAGAATCTTTTACCTTTTTTATTATATCATCTACTCCTACTAAATCTTCATTTGGCCTTATATCTAAAGGATTTTTAGAGAACCCGTATTTTTTCCACCACATCTTATTTTATATTATTTAATAATTCTATATAAGTTGATATTGACCATAGTTGATGTAAAGCCCCTGCTGGTTTTAATTCATATGCACTAGACCTTTCTGGTAATGTTCCTATCATTTTTATCAACTTTTCATCAGATTTTATAATACTATTTATTATATTTCCATATTTTTCCTTATTTAAATTATATAAATCAATAGCAGCAATGTTGTTTATAAAAATCCATGAATCTCCATTATGCATTGATTTTCCTTCATTTTTAAAATAATTATCTTCATTACTATATGGAATAAATTCTTTATCAAATATAGATAAACTGCTAATTCCCCCCCATTTTAAATATAAATGAGTTAATGAATAATCAAATATATTTTCCCATTCATAATTTGAGAAAATCTTTGGATAAAAATAATAAGATAAAAATACATTGCATCTTATCTTTTTATTTTTTATATCATCATATAAAGAATAGTCTGATAAGTAATTCTTTCTAATTGAATTTTTTATTTTTTCCAATTTTTCTTTATATTCATCATTCCTCGTATAATTATATAAATTATCATATGCATTTGCCATTAAAAATTGTATTTCTATTGGATAAATTCTGTTTAATGTATCCATCCATGTTTCATTTGGATATGCTTTAAATAAAAATAATTTTTCATCTAAATAATTTTCTTCAAATAATTTCATTTTTTCTATAATATTATTAACTAATTTATCAAATAATTCTTTTTCAAATAAATCTTTAAATTGAAATAATCTAAAAATATATAATCCAATTCCATCCGAATTTCCAATATTTTCATTTTTTATATTCTTTAATCTTCCATCTAATAAAAAATAATTTGAATATTCAATTAACTTATTTTTTACAATATCTTTATTAATATAATATAATCCTTTTAATGAAATTAATAGATCTCTGCTCCATTCCTGAAAATACCATGGAAAACCTGCAGAAACATTATTATCATAAATAAAAGATAATAATCTATTTTCAATCAAATCCTTTCCATTTAAATTTTCCTTATCATTTTTATATATTATTTCTAATTCTTTTGCATAAAAAGAAAATGGTAAATATAAATATCTTTCAAATGGAGGAGATTTTCTATATAAATCATAATTATAATTTACCTTTATCCATTTATTTAATTCTTCATAAACTTCAAATCCTCTTATTATTACTTCATAGTTCAAATCTCCCTTATTAAATTTTATTTTTACATAATCATTATTTTTTTCAATATTATATATTCTTCCCCATTCATCTATATCATATAAATATCTTATATCAAAATAAACATTTAATGTGGAATATTTATTTGTTTTATATATTAATTTATTTTCTATTAACTTATATTCTTCCCATCCATTTTTATATATTATTTTTAAATCATTGTAATCTTTTAATATTACCTTTTCAATTTCATTATAATTTATATCCTTATTTTCTATTTTTTCTATTATTTTGATAAAATTGTTGTTATAATATTGTAATAAACCAAAATATCTACTGTTATATAGTAAAGGTAAAAACAAAAAGGAACCTTTATTATTTATAACAGCATAATCAAAATTTTCTAACTCAATTTCCTTTTCCATACAAATATTTTTGTTAAAAGATTTATAATTATTTTTATTCATTTTTTAATTATGAAAATATTGTTTTTATCATGGGGAGTGCTTCCTCAAAAAGGTGGCGGATTAGAAAAAGTAACATATTATTATTTGAAGTATCTTGATTATTTTAATAACAATGTTTATTTATTTATTTTAAACCTGACTGATGATGTAAAATCTTTTTGGAATAATAAATTAAAGAATTCAAAAATCTTTGGGTTAAATATGAAAGTATATCAATCATATATAGATTATTTTAAATATGAATCTTTTACTTTATATAAAAGGAAAATTATAGATTATAAAAAGGCTGTAATTGAATATAAAGATAAAATATTGGATTTATTGAAAAAAATGAAATTAGATTTCGATATTATATATGCATATGATTGGTTAACTGCCTTAGCAGGTATAGAAATAAAGAAAATATATAAGAAACCATTGGTTGTTCATTTTCATTCTTTAGTATATGATAGGGTTGGGGGGAATCCGGATGCATTAAAATATTTATATGATTATGATTATGGAATAGAATTGGAAGCATGTAAATATGCAGATAAAATTATAGTAGTAAGTAAAAGAGAAAAAGATATATTAACAAAATATTATAATTGTGATGAAAAGAAAATTGAGGTAATATATAATGCTCCAGATGACGATTTTAATATAAAAGAAAAAATAAATAGCAAAATAAAGGAAAAATATAA
This sequence comes from Candidatus Nanopusillus sp., assembly GCA_028275775.1. GTDB lineage: Archaea > Nanobdellota > Nanobdellia > Nanobdellales > Nanobdellaceae > Nanobdella. The sequence continues at coordinate 1,114 of JAPWTZ010000031.1, read as the reverse complement.
AATAGTATTATATCTTGGAAGAATGACAATGCATAAGGGTCCAGATTATTTATTAAGAGCAGCTAAAAAAGTTTTGGAAAAGAGGAAAGATGTATTGTTTATATTTGCAGGAACTGGAGAGATGTTAGAATATTTAATAAAAATGGCTGCAGATTTGAATATATCAAAAAATGTAATATTTACAGGATGGATTGATGATGATTTGGCAGAATATTTATATTCAATAGCAGATATATTTGTTTTACCATCTGTATCAGAACCTTTTGGTTTAACGCCTTTTGAAGCATTAAAATATAAAGATTTTATTATAATATCAAAACAAACAGGAGTATATGAAGTACTAAAAAATGCATTGGCAGTTGATTTTTGGGATGTAAATAAAATGGCAGATTATATATTGGCATTATTATCTTATCCAAAATTGGGAGAATATGAGATAAAATTATGTTTGGATGATATAAAAAATTTATCTTGGAAAAATTCTGTAGAAAAATTAATTTCTATTTTCAATAGTCTGGTTTAGTTCTATATCTTTTAAAATATTCATATATGATATAAATGAATCATATGGAGTTGCAAAAGCCTCTTCTCTAAAATATTTATGTACATCCCCATCACTATTATATTTTAAACTCATATAATAGAAATTATCTGAAGTTGATAAATATCTCAATATATTTAATATTTTTTCATCATTTTTATATTTTTTATATAATTCTCTTAAATAATCTAATGCTTCTCTTTGTATACTATCCCCAATCCATGCAGATAAATCTCTTTCAATATCTGCCCATGATATTAGTTCAGGAATATTTAATTCATCCTTATAATCAAATTCTTCTACAGCTTCAGTTATATTATATGTCTCAAAATATTTTTCTTTTCCAATATATTCAAATAATTTATTCCAAAATTCAAATATTCCAGATTCTTTCCATATATGTTCTCCAATTGTTTCAAAATCCATGAATATATTTATTATATCTCCTGGAGTGCTCTTTAACCATAAATAATATTTATCTGCAGTTAATGGATATTCTGACCAATTCTTATTTGTAAATCTAAATCCTATATCATCAGATAATCTATAATTTCTTAATAATAATCTTAAATT
>JAPWTZ010000030.1 GCA_028275775.1 Candidatus Nanopusillus sp. | reverse complement strand
ATAGACTCCATATATAATAGTAAATAAAAAACTTTATAATTATTATATTAAATTAGTTATTAATGGTACGAAGATCGTATATAGATGATATAGATAATAAAATAATTAAGATATTAATAAATAATTCGCGTATATCAAATACCAAAATAGCAAAATTATTAAATATATCAGAAGCTTCTGTTAGAAAAAGAATCAAAAAGATAATGAAAATTGGAATAATAAAAAAATTTACAGTTGAATTAAATTATAATTTATTAGGATATAAAAGAGTATTTATAGGATTGAATATAGATAAAGATAAAATATTTAATATATTAGAAAAAATATCTAAGAATAAAAATATAAAAGATATATATTTAACTGGAGGAGATCATGATATATTAATAGATTTTTTATATTCTAAACCTGAAGAGCTTGATGAATATATTAAATATTTACAAAGTATTGAAGGTATTAAATCTGTATGGCCGACAATTGTAATAGATCATTATCAATTACGATAATTTGGGTACGAATTTTAACCCTTATAAAAATAATGTATAACTATGTTTCTTATGGAAGAAGAAAAAATTAATGGGATTCCAAGAATAGGTAGTAGATTCCCAGAAGTAGAGGTAGATACAACACATGGAAAAATAAAATTGCCAGATTACTATAAAGGGAAGTGGTTTATATTGTTTAGTCATCCAGCAGATTTTACACCAGTATGTACAACAGAATTTGTAGAATTCGCAAAAATGTATCCAAAGTTTAAAGAATTGGGAGTAGAATTAATAGGATTATCAGTAGATCAAGTATATTCTCATATAAAATGGGTTGAATGGATAAATCAAAAGACAGAAACAGAAGTTCCATTTCCAATAATTGCAGACCATTTAGGAAAATTAGCATCTATGTTGGGAATGCTACCAGAAAATGGGGGTACAAATACTGTAAGAGCTGTATTTGTTGTAGATCCAGAAGGAATTATAAGAGCAATCATATATTATCCGCCAGAAGTTGGAAGGAATATTACAGAAATATATAGATTGGTATATGCATTACAAGTATCAGATAGAGAAAAGGTTACATTGCCTGCAAATTGGTATGTAGATAAATTAGAATGGAAATCTTCCCATTTAATAGGAGATAAAGTAATAATACCACCGGCAAATTCAATTGGAAAAGCAAAGGAAATAGAAGAGAAAGCTAAGAAGAAAGAAATAGAGATGTTGGATTGGTGGTTTGCTTATAAAGAGCTAGAAAAATAATTTTATTTTTTTGAATATTGTTTATACAATATTATAGAAAATAAATTTCCTATTGGTATTACAAATTCTGAGGATATAAAAGAATTTAATAAAGAAAAATATATAGAATTATTATAGTATATTTGAAGAATATATGTTACTATTAATATAGAATCTATAAGAAAATTAAAAAGCAATATTAATGCAGAATCTTTTATTTTTATATTCTTCCATGATTCATATAAAGAATCATATATACTTTTTTTCTTAAATACAACAATCATTGGAGAAAAGAATATTTTATTAAATAATATTATTAAAAGTAAAGAAAAAACAATAAATGATGTTATATATATTATCTCGGACAATTGTATACTTATAATAAAAAAAGGAATTGAAATAAATATAGATATAAATAAAGAAATTATAATAGAAGCAAATACAGCAATAACGGTAATTAAATATGTTAATAAGAAGGGAAAATAATTCTTTATTGATTTTTTTATTGATTTTAATATACTTTTTTCTTCTTCATAATAAAAATATATTGTTAACCTTGTAAATGTATAAAATATTATAAAAACTATAATAGATAAAAACAAATAAGCTAATAAATGTTTAAAATTTCCATATAAATATAACGCATTATTTGTATGTAAAGAAAACATATTCTTAGTATAATATAATGGTATTGATGGTATAAATAAAATTAAATATATAAAAAATATATCTTTAAAATTATTAAAATAAAAGGAAAAAGATTCTTTTAATGCTTCTTTATATTTCAATTGAGTCACCAGGATTTAATATTATTACATTTGTATTTTTTGCTTTTTCCTTTAGAATTTCTGGTTTTGTTTCAATATTATAGAATGTATTATAATGCATTGGTATAACATTCTTTGGTTTTAAATATTCTATTGCAATTAAAGCCTGATTAATATCCATTGTATAATGTCCTCCAATTGGTAATAAAGCTAAATCAATATCCCCAACAATTTTTGGTATTAGTTTCATATCTTCAAATACCATAGTATCACCAGCATGATATATTACTCTATCATCAACCTTTATTACAAAACTACCAGGATTTCCTAACCATAATATATTATCTTTATCATCAATTATGCTTGAAGTATGTACTGCAGGGAATAAATATATTTCTATATTATTATGAACTGTTCTACCACCAAAATTTAATCCAGTTGTTTTTATTCCAAACTTTTCTAAATATCTAGCTATTTCAAAAACAGAAATTACTTTTATATCCTTATCTTGAGCCAATTCTATTGTATCACCTAAATGATCATAATGAGCATGTGTTACTAATATTATATCTATATCTTCTAAATCGGATTGTTCATATTTTGCCTTTGGATTTTGTTTAATAAATGGATCTATTAATATATTTCCATATGTACTTTTAATTAAAAAACAGGCATGTCCTATCCATTTTATATATACCATAGATAAAATATGTTTATTACATTTTAGAATATTTTTAATAATATGTCCATAATCTCTTATATAGTATTAATAATAATATTTGTAGAGCTATTACTTTCTATATATACTCTACTATTTCTATTATCTTATGATAAAGAAGAAATTAATTATGAAATAAAAAATTATCCAAAAGTATCAATAATTGTACCAGCATATAATGAAGGTAAAAATATAAAAAATACATTGGAAAGGTTAATAGATTTAGAATATCCGAAAGATAAGTTAGAAATAATTGTTGTAGATGATGGATCAAAGGATAATACATATGAAATAGCAAAAGAATATGAAGAGAAATATAATTTTATAAAAGTATATAAAAAGGAAAATGGTGGAAAATCTTCGGCATTAAATTATGGAATAAATAAATCTAGCGGAGAAATAATTGTTACATTGGATGCAGATTCTATTCCAGAAAAAGATTCTTTAATAAAAATGTTAAAATATATGTATTATTATAATGCAGATATTGTTGTTCCAGCAATTCAAACAATTAATACAAAAAAATTTATTGAAAAATATCAATATATTGATTATGCAATACATAATTTTTCTGGTATTGTTGTTGATACAATGAATTCTGTATTTATAGCATCTGGTCCATTTTCTGTATTTAAAAGATCTGTATTTGAAAAAATTGGATTATTTGATGAAAAAAATATAAGTGAAGATATGGAAATTGCATTGAGAGCTCAGAAAAATAATTTTAAAATAAAATTTTGCCCAGAAGTTATTATAAAAACTGTTCCTCCAGATAATTTTAAATCATTATTAAAACAAAGAGTAAGATGGACATTGGGATTTATTGAAAATTATATGAAATATAGAGATATTGAAAATGAATATTTAAGAGAAGTTGTTTTTGGTATTAATATAATTTTATATATTTTAATACCATTAGCA
>JAPWTZ010000001.1 GCA_028275775.1 Candidatus Nanopusillus sp. | reverse complement strand
AAATATGAATTTAAAGTTGTAAATACTGGCGATATTATGTTTGAATTAGCAAAAGAAAAATATAATATAAATAATAGAGATGAAATAAGAAAAAAGTTAACATTTGAACAACAAAAAGAAATACAAAGTGAAGCAATTAAGAGAATAAAAGAAATGGAAAAGGAAAGTGATATAATTTTAGATACTCATTTAGTAATAGAATCATATGAAGGATATATTCCGGGCATGTTAAGAGAGTATGCAGAAATTTTAAGACCAGATGGAATTGCAGTAATAATATCAGATCCGGATAAAATTTTTGTTAGAAGATTAAAAGATATTCAAATTAGAGGAAGAGATATAGAAAACTTAAAAAGAATTGAAATTCAGCAAAATTTGACAATATATTTTACTACAATATTTATGTTTGAATATAGTACAATAGTAGAAGTAATAAATAACGAAGAGGGATTATTAGAAGAATCTGCTAAGAAATTTGCAGAATTTTTAAATAAATTAAAGGAAAGCAAAGTAAATAAATGATATATTTTTATAATATGGACCCGCGGGGATTCGAACCCCGGAAGGATCTCTCCAATCGGACCTGAACCGACCCCCTTTGTCCACTCGGGCACGGGTCCATAATTTAATATAGTTTAAAGAATTATTTATCTTATATGATTAGAGTATTGTTTATAGATTTATATAAAAAAGAATCAAAAAATTATGTAACTGATTCAAAAACATTAGATCATTCAATTGATTTGCATTTTGATTATAAAACATATGAAAAAGATCCATTTGAAAATAATCTAACAATATTTTCTGTTGGGCATCAAAAAAATAAAGATAATATAAATTCATTAATTATTTATAGATCTCCAATAACAGGTTCTTTAGATATTAATCTATCTTCCTTTGGTAAATATATTAAATTAACAGGTAATGATATAATAGTTTTATATGGAAAGTTAGATAAAAAATATTTTTTAATCATAGAAAATGATAATGTTGTATTTTTAGAAAATGATATATCTGAAGATATATATAAAAGGAAAGAAGAATTGTATAGTACTTTAAAAGATATATATGGTGGGAAAGATTTTATTATTCTATTAAATGGATTGGGATCAAAATTTACAATATATGGGAATTTAATTATATTTGAAAATAATAAAATAAAGGTTACAAAAGGTGGAATTGGATCAGTATTATATAGATATCATAATATATCTGGTTTATCAATTGGTGGAGATAATAAAATTGAAAATAAAAAATTAGATATAGAATTAATAGAAGAAGAAAAAGAATCAATAAGAGATTTTTATCAATCTATACCAGATAAAATTCCAATTTTAAATTATAAAAATATATATTTATCTGAAGAAGAAAATAAGAAGATATTTGATGATTATATTTATCCTTTAGTTAATAATTTAAAGAAAGAATATCCATACGAACCTTTTAATATTCTAGGACCATTTTTAGGAATACTAAATGAAGAATATATAAAAGATCTAATTGATTTATCAAATAGATATGGTTTAGATACATTATATTTAGGATATATTTTAGGAACAATTCTAGAAGGGTTATATATTGGAAAAGTGTTCATTAAAGATTTAAATAAATCATTATTTGATTTTAATAATTTAGATAAATCTACAGAAGTAAATTATAATATTGTAAAATATTTAATACAAAAAGATGCATATGGAGAATTATCATTATTGGGAAAAGATATAAGATATATTTCTAATTTATTTGATTTAAATGATATCTCAGTTTATATTCCATTTAATAATAAAAGTTCTGCAGTATTTAATCCATATATTTCTTTAGGATTATTTTTACCAAATTTAATATATGATAAATATTTTTCAGATTATTTAATGAATGCAATGAATCCAGTTGAATATTCAGGATTTAATTTTGGAAAATTTGAATCAACATATGAAGTAAATAATGTAGATAATGTTGAAAATATTGAATTAAATGTAAAAAGGGAAAAAAGATTTTCTAAGATATTTGAATATCATAAACTAACTAATTCAATTCCTGATAAAAATTATCCAAAAAGATTGATAGAGATATATAATAAAATAGCAAAGAAATATAATATAAATTATACATTTGATCAATATTTTGATGAATATTTTAATTCATATCAAGAAATAATATATAATAAAGCCCCCGTAGTGTAGCCAGGACAACATTCCGGGCTTCGGTCCTGGAGATCGGGGGTTCGAATCCCCTCGGGGGCATTTAAAATTATAATTTTTACTTCAAATATTTATAAATTAAAAATAGAGATGATATATATGAAGTCTATTTCTCTGATAACAGTAATAATATTAATATTTGCTGTGATAGTTATAATTGTTGGGGTATACTATGGGTATAATACATTAAACAAAGTAATATATGCTTCTTTTAATTCTAGTAATTATACAATAACAGTATATAATACTCAAAACATCCCTACTCCTTCTCCATTCCAACAAGATATAGCAATATGTAATGGAAGTATAAATATTGGTAATAATTTTGCTTATGTAAATAATGTAACATTATTTAATCAAATAAATCCAAATGGACAAAATGTATATTTTGTAAATAGTTCCAGAAATATACTATATTCATGGTATGAAGGACAATTAAATTATAATGGAGTTACATGTGATGTATGGTGGATAAATATACCTAATGGAATTCCTGCTAATAGTAATATAACAATATATATGCATATAGGACCCAATAATGCTAATTATTATTCATTATATTATCCATATGTAGGAACTAATGCACAAGTTATAGGAACTATGAAATATGATAATGGACAAAAAGTATTTGTAGCATATGGGTATTTCAATAATACAGCAGATGAATGGTATGGATATATTTGTCATTTTCCTGATTGTTATTACTATAATTATACTTTTTATAATAATTATACTTTTTGGCTTCCAACAGCAACTCCTTATGGTATTGAAATGCTAGATGATGGCATTGGCGAAGTTACTTATATTTTACCTCCAAATAATTGGAATATTCCTTTAATACCTTTAATTGTTGAAGAAGCTTGGTATTATAATATTAACTATTATGGTGGAGGCATATTTTCTGGTGGAGGTATAAATGCAATAGCATTATTTGGAAATACTAATAACTATACAGACATGTATATAATGAATTTACCTATATATGCAGCTTTTATGTATAAGCCTTATAGTGAAGAAACTTATTTGGGATCTTCAATAGAAGAACAACCTTTAAATTATACGTATTTTCCATTGATTGCTAGCGGTTTTTTTATTCATATTTAATTGTTAATTCTTCTTATGCACAAGCAGGATATTATTATATTAAATCTCCTGATGTACAAGAAACATATTATTATTATAGTTTTAAGCTGATATGGGTTCCTCTAACATTATTAGATATGTATCCTTTATCATATAATCCAAATTATGGAAATTATACATATTATAATTTAAATTATAATCCATTTCAATATGGTACATTAGAAATAGGTGCAGAAGCTGGTGCTTCTACTTCATACCAAAATATAGAATGGGTAGTAGCTAGAGCGTATCCTCCAAATGGTATAATGCCTTCAATTTATATTAGTTAAATTTTTAAGCCAATGATTATTGAATTGAATTAGCAAAGAAAAATATAATAAATAATTTATATCAAAATTATATTTTTCTTATCTTAGCAATATAAAAACCTTCTGTATCATTATCCCAAGGCCATAATCTTATTGTATTTTTTATTTCTTCTTCATGTTCTAATTTATATCCATTATATTCAGAAATTATTTCAGATTTCTTTAAGTTTGGTATTTTTATTTTTTCAATTTTAGCATTTTCTCTTTTAGATAATAAATAATCTATTACAAATTCATTTTCTAATGGTTCAACAGAGCATGTAGAATAAACTAAAATTCCATTATCCTTTAATAAATCAAAGGCAGTTAATAATAATTTCTTTTGTAAATTTGCCAATCTATTTATTGTATCTTCATTCCATATCTTTAATGTTTTATATGATTTCCTTATTGCACCAGTTCCAGAACATGGAGCATCTAATAGAATTTTATCAAATTTTAAATTTAACTTATATAATTTTCTTCCATCCATCATTGTTACAATTGTATTTATTACACCCATCTTTTGTAAATTTTCACTTAATGCTTTAATTCTATCAATTGATATATCATTTGCAATTATCAATCCTTCATTTTCCATATGCATTGCAATTTGTGTTGTTTTAGAACCTGGTGCAGCTGCTATATCTAAAACTAGATCATCTTTTTTTAAATCCAATGCTAAAGGTGGTATCATTGATGCAGCTTCTTGTGGATAATAATATCCTAACTGGAATTCTACAGTATTTCCAATATCCCTTCTTTCTCCTTTTATCCAAAATCCATATTTATAAAAAGGTATTCTTTCAATTTCCCACCCATATTCTTTTAATCTTGATAATACTTCTTTTGCATTTATATTTAAATTAAAAGGATTTTGCTTTAAATTATATAAATTATCAATTTTTTCAGATATATCTCTTAATTCTTTTTCTTTTAAATGATCTTGTTTTGATAATAATATTTCTTTTAAGTTTTCAAAATTTATATTATCCTTTACTTTTATTGTATTTATTCTTATAGATTTTTTTAATAATTTAAAAGACCATTCTAAAAACAATTCATATTTATCTCCTAATAATTCTTTAAAATGTTCTTCAAAACTCTTTTTAATTATCATCAGAAAAATATTTTTTCATCATTTTTCAGAAGCGTAATGCTTCTTCACTAAAAAATATTTATTATTTCTTATTTTTAAACCTATCTATTGCCTCATTAATTATCTTTAATGCATCCCCCCTTCCTTTAAATTCTTTAACTTTAACAAATTTTCCAGGTTCCAATTCTTTATAATGTTCATAAAAATGCTTTATTTGATTTAATATTGCTTCTGGTAAATCTTTTATATCTTTTATATTTGAAAATTTTGGATCTATTTTTTCATGTGGTACTGCAATTATTTTTCTATCAATTCCATTTTCATCTTCTGTTACTAATACACCAATTGGTCTTGCCCTTATTAATACTCCAGGAATAAATGATTCATATGTAATAACTAAGGCATCTAATGGATCTCCATCTTCTTCTAAAGTTTCTGGTATAAATCCATAATTAAATGGATAAAACATTGCTGTATATAATATTCTATCTACTTTTATTACTTTCTCTTCTTCATCAAATTCATATTTTATATTGCTACCTCTTGGTATTTCTATGAATACATTTATATCCTCCGGAGGTTGTTTTCCAGCTTTCATTTTTATTATAGTTTACTATCTTTTTATAAATTTAATTTTTATAATAAAGAATTATGGGTAGAATCCTTCATGGTAAATTTAGAAGAGAAGCTAATAAAATATTAGAAAAATATTTGAATTTATTTACTACAGATTATAAGAAAAATGTAAGAATATTAGAAGTTGTAGCTGAAATTCCATCAAAAAGATTAAGAAATATGTTGGCTGGATATATAACAAGGCAAATTAAGAAATTACAAAGCTCATGATGGCGGAACAAGCAATAATATATATAGGAAATAAACCATTTATGAACTATGTAACAGCAGTAGCAATGCAATTTACAAGCCAAGATGCAAAGGAAGTTGTAATTAAGGCAAGGGGAAGATATATATCTAGAGCAGTAGATGTAGCAGAAGTAATAAGGAAGAAATTTATGGCAGGACAGGTTGATATAAAAAGTATAAGTATAGATTCTGAAGAAAGACAGGTGGATCAAAGTGGTAAAAAGAGAAGGATATCAAGTATAGAAATTGTACTTATTAAGAAACAATAATCTTTTTTATATTTTTTGATAATTATTTATTTAATATAGCGGGGTAGGGCAGCCAGGAGTGCCCGGGGGGCTCATAACCCCCAGGTCGGAGGTTCAAATCCTCCCCCCGCTATTTATTTTAAAAAGATTCTAATTATTAAATTATAATGCAAATAGGTATTACTGGAAAACCAAATGTTGGAAAGTCTACAATGTTTAAAGCAATAACATTACAAGATGTTGCAATTGCAAATTATCCATTTACTACAATAGAACCAAATAAAGGTTACGGATATGTTAGAGTAGAAGATGTTGGACCAGAATTTAATGTTAAATCAAATCCAAGATATGGTTTCATAAAAGGAAAATATAGATTTGTTCCAATAGAAATATTAGATATAGCAGGATTGGTTCCTGGTGCACATGAAGGTAGAGGTTTAGGTAATAAATTTTTAGATGATGTAAGACAAGCAGATGCATTAATACATGTAATAGATATTTCTGGTTCGACAAATGAAGAGGGGCAATATATTGGTCCTGGAAATTATGATCCAATAAAGGATGTAAAATGGTATGAAGAAGAAATAGATTGGTGGTTTTATAGTGTAATAAAGAAAAATTTGGAAAGAAATATAAGAAAAATAAAGAATGAACATTTGGAATTGGATAAAGAATTAGCAAAATTAATTTCTGGATTAAATGTTAAAGAAGAGCATGTATCAAAAGCATTTAATGAATTGAAAATTAATTCAGAAGATTATGATATAATAAATGATGATAAAAAATTATTTGAACTTGCATCTGAAATTAGAAAAATATCAAAACCAATTGTTATTGCAGCAAACAGAGTAGATATAAATATAGATATTGCAAAGAAAAATCTGGAAAGATTAAAGAAAGAATATCCAGATAAAGTTATAGTACCTACATCAGGTTATGCAGAATTAATATTAAAAGAATTGGATAAACAAGGAAAAATATTTTATATACCTGGAGAAAATTATTTTGAAATTAAAGGGGATTTAAATGATAAAGAAAAGAAAGCTTTAGAATTTATTGAAAATTATATATTTAAAGAATTTGGAAGTACAGGTGTTCAAAATATTTTAGATATAACTGTATTTGATGTTTTAAAATATGTAGCAGTATTTCCTGGAGGAGTAGATTCTTTAGCAGATAAAGAAGGAAGAATATTGCCAGATTGCTTTTTAATGCCTCCAGGGAGTACTATAATAGATTTTGCAAATAAAATACATTCTGATTTGGCAAAAAATTTTGTAAGAGCTATAGATGTTAGGACAAGAAAATTTTTAGGAAAAGATTATATATTAAAACATAGAGATGTAATTCAAATAATTGCAAATGCATAAATTTATAAAAATGTTTTGAAAATTCTAATACTATGATAATACCTATTAGATGTTTTACATGTGGAAAACCAATTGGACATTTATATGAAAGATATATCAAATTATTAAATGAGGGTAAAACAATGAAGGAAGCTTTAGATGAATTAGGATTGGAAAGAGCTTGTTGCAGACAAATATTTTTAGGACATGTTCAACAAATAGAGATAATTGCTAAGTTGAAAAAATTTTAGTCTTTCTTAATTGAATTATTTTTCTTATGCTTATTAAAAATATTGAAATACCAAAAAATAATATTATTGGGTTTGGATATATACCATAATTAGATGCTACATTTCTTACTGCTATATCTATTATATTATTAGAATTTAATGTAAAAGCTGAAAATAAAATTAATATAGATATAAACAATGAAATTATATAACCATATAAATTATCCTTTCTTATTAAATAAATTGAAAATATTGATAATAACAAAATTATAAATAAGAAAATTTCAACAGAAATATTAATGTAATTTGTGAAAATTGATGGATATATAATAAATGATATTAAATCCAAAAATGTTTCTATAGAAAATAGCAGTAAAAGTGTATATAAAAATTCTTTCATTATATCTATATTATTCATATTTTTTGAATTATAGAAAAATTTAAAAACTAATTATTATAACTTCTTAAGTATAATTCTATTGCTCTTGATACAATTTCTCTATTTTCTTCAAATTCATCTTTTTTATGTTCTATAATTATATCTAATAATCTGGTATCTTTGATTTTTGCATATTTAATTAATTCATTAATTTTTTTACTTGATGTATTTTTGTATGTATATAATATCTCATCAAGATTAAGATTTCTTGTTAATTTTTCTGGCAAATCAGATTTTGTTATTTTTTCATTGCAAATAATATATTTATCCTTCATTATACAGTGATCTAATAATGGAGAATAATATATACTTTCTGCAATGCCGTCAATAGCATCCAATATAGTTTTATATAATCCCCTTTGATTTATTGGTAAATTATTCCCCGATGCAATATCTATGAATATTGTTTTATTATCTTCTGTAACAACCTGATATGTTTTAATATCAGCTGGTGAAAACATTAATTTTGAAATTGCTTTTGCTACTTCTATTATAGAATTATAAATTCTAAATTCAAATTCATCATATTTTACTTGAATTTCAAATCTATTTAAATTTTCTTTTTCTAATTCAAAACGATAGTCCAAACCTAATGCATGAGGCTCTATAGTTGGAGAATCTATAAATTCTATAATTGAAAGAAAACATAAATTATCATTAAATAATTTTATTGATTTTTTGATAGTACCAGAAGTCTTAAATATTATTTTAAATATATATGAAAATTCTGAATTTTTTTCAGTGCATGTATAAGGTTTACTTATATAATATATATTTGGAAAATACTCTGGATTATTAATTAATAATATAAGAGAAAAAGGTAATGGAACTGGAAATTCATTATCAAGTTTTTTCCTTAAACGTTTTTCTAATTTTATTATATCTTCTTTTGTTTTAAAATCATATGGCCTAACTTCTATTAATTTTTTCTGCTCTTCATTATCTTTTGAATTTCTTAATAAAATTGACTCAGGAAGCTTTGTTCTAAAGTTGTCAAGATATATATCATTTCTTCTTTTTCCAATATTTGTAATATATTCTATAGTATCAATTCCTGTAGAAGTTCTTTTTCTTAATGATACTATAAGATATGAATCTTCAGGCAAAGTATGGTATCCTAATGTAATATATCTATATATTGTAGGAAATATTAGCCTCTTGTCTATTGCCTCCGTTTTTGATCCTATCTTTATAAAATATGAAGCTCCTTCAAAAGAATTCTTAGAGTTTATATATTCCCTAATACATTGAAAATAATCTTCATAACTTTTTTCATTTAGACATGATAGATAATTTTTCATGATAAAAAATAATAAATATTCAAAATTCTTTTAAATATTTATATAATTTCTAATAAAAAAGAATTAAATATTTTTAAATATTATTTATTCTTAATTTTATTTCACATGCTCTGCATATTTCCCTAGTAGTTGGATATCCACAAATTCTACATTTTCTTAATTTTATTATATTTTTCATTTTATAATCACTTTTAGCTTTATATATTATTTCTAAAATATTTCTTAAGAAATTTCTATGAAATCCAGGATATTTATCTTCTAACTTATATAATTTTGATCTAATTATATCTCTAAATTCACCAACAATAAATGGACATTCTCCAAAAGGTGGCTCCAAATTATTTAATATTGAATATAACATATTTTCTTTTTCTGTATTAAAATAAAAGGGTTTAATTCTTGGAATAAAATCTTCTTCAATTATTCCTACATATGGACCTTCTTTTAATAAATCCTTTAAATTTCCTTCAAAAATATTCATTAAAATAGTTTGAACTTCATCATTTAAATTATGTGCAGTTGCAAATTTATCCAAATTTAAATCTTTTGCAGCTTTCCACATTAGCCACCTTCTCCATACACCACAAATTGTACATGCTTTATATTCTTTTGATATTTTTACTGCTTCATCTAATCTAGTATTAAAATATTCAGTGAATCTATATATTTTTACATTTAAATTATATTTTTTTGAAATTTCTAATAACTTTTCTGTATCTTTATCTCTATAACCCTTTATTCCTTCATCAATATGGATTCCAAAAACTTCAATATCAAAATATTCTTTATATTTATTTAAGAAAAATAATAATGCATTTGAATCTTTTCCTCCAGAAACTCCAACACCAATTCTTTCTCCAGGTTTTATTAATTTATATTTTTCAATTGTGTTTATTGTTTTTTCCTCAAAATATTTTATAAAATGGTCTTTGCAATAATAATTTCCATCAATATCTTTATATATTGCATTATTATTACAAAAACTACATTTCATTTATTTATTTCTCTTATAAAATAATCTTTTATTGCAGGTACAACATCATATACAAATTTACCTTTTACTTTTGTCCTAATTAATATTTTACTTTCAGTCATTCTTTTTAATATATTTGATATTGCATGAATTGTTGTATCAGAATACCTTTCTCTAAATAATTTTAATAATTCATTAACAGTTTTTGGGCCATATTTTGTTATCAATTCTACTATATATCTTTGTTTTTCTGTTAATTTTAATAAATCCGTTGGAGGTTTCTTTGCTTCATATATTTTTTCTACAATATCTTTATCTATAATATTTTTTCTTTCTCTATATGCAATTAATAATGCTTCATATGAATATTTCAATATTTCTCTTGGTAGACCTCCAGATAAATTATATATTTCTTCTATTGCATCTTCTGTAAACAGATTTGGATTACCTGCGAGTTCTAATCTTTTTTTAATTAATAATTTACCGCTTTCTGGATCAAGAGATTTTAAATATATTTTTGTAATAATTCTTTCATACAAAGTTCTATGTTCCTTTAATAATCTTTCTTCAAATTCTGGCAAACCCGCTAATATAAATGTGCAATTTGTTTGATCTGATATAATTTTTATCCATTCTAAAATATTATCATCACAAAATGTAGCTTCGTCTAAAAATATTATCAAATTTTTCTTATTTAAATATTCTACTATATTAAATTTCTTGAATTTATATATTATTCTTTCAAAAAAGGATAATCTGTCAATAAAATACTTCTCAAATTCTTCTATTTTTTGAAAAGGTCTATAAATATATATTTTATTTTTTGTTTTAAGATTATTATATATCCATAATAATAATGTTGTTTTTCCTGCTCCAGTAGGGCCAGAAACTAAAACAATTTTTTCTTTATTATTTATTGAATTTAATAATTTTGTTCTTTCTAAATTATATCCAACGAAAGTTTCTAAAATTACTTCTAATTTAAAAGGATTATCTCTTAATTTAAAAAAATTAAGCATTTCAGTATCATTCATATAAAATTGTTTAATAAAAATATTATTAAATTTAAAGAATATGATATGCTATATAGCCCCGTCGTCTAGTGGTCTAGGATTCAGGGTTTTGGTCCCTGAGACCGGGGTTCGAATCCCCGCGGGGCTATTTTAATTTAGTAGTAAAATTATTTTACTATTTAAAAGTTATATCAATTTTAATAGGACTATGAATTTATAAATTACCATTTTTTAGATAATATTATGCTGGAAAATACGGTTAATCAAATATTTCAAATATTTAACTATGATATGTTAAAAATAATATTAATTTCTGTCTCTATTATAATAATTGGATATTTTATAGGAAAACTTATAGCATTAATACTTAAAATAATATTGAAAAAAGTTCTTGGTCTTGATAAATGGTTGCAAGATAAACAAATAATGACAACATATTCTCTTACAGATCTAATAGTAAATATAGCTAAGTTCTTCATATACTTTTATTTCATTGGATTTTCATTTTATATAATTCCATATATTAGTAATATAGGAATACTAATTTTTGATATATTAGATAATTTATTGATAATAATAGTAGTGATAATAATTTCATATGCAATGATGGAATTTATATTAAGATCCTTTTTATATCCTGCAATTCAGGATTTTAAATATGTAAACTTTATATTGGGTTCAATAAGATTTATTGTTTTATTCTTTGTACTAGTATTAACACTTAGTTATTTAAATCTTCTATCTCCCGTTCTTTTCTATATGTTTATAATACTTTTTGGTGGAATAGTTATTTCTATTTCAATTGCTATGGGCATAGCTCTAGGAAATATATTAAAAGAAAAGTTTAGGGATATAATAAAATGAACTACAAAGAAAAAATTATTATAATTAGTAATAATTTAGTTGGAGGAATGTTAAATAGTTTGTTTTTTGTTTACCCATATTATTTTAATTTTCCATCTAGTGTATATTATTCTTTAGTTGCTATATCCTATATAGGGTCAATAGTAAGTTCTGCAATATTTGGAAATATTAAAATAAATGATAAAAATTATATTAATATTGCAATGATTGGCATAATAGGACCTCTTCTATCTTCTATATTATTAATTTATCCAAATGTTTATCTATTAATATTATCATTCTTATTATTTAGTATTACATATTCATCCACATACTTTTCATTTTTATTATATTATAAAGATGTAAGTTTAAATTTCCATTTTAATATTTACTGGACTTTTGGAGAAATAATACCTCAAATTTCTCTTCTTTTTCTTTCATTAATTTATAATATATATATTGTTGCTATTTTGTTGTTATTATCTATAATGATCATTATATATAGAAAATTATATTTATTCATATTTTCATCAGCATATGAACTAAATTTGTTGGAAAGAATTGATAAAATGTTTTCGGTTGCAGAAAATAATATAGATAAATTTGGAGTTATATATCCCATATTTGAAGGTTTAATATTCCCATTAAATATAAAAAAGTTAAGAATGGGATATTTAGAATTATATAATCTATTTGTTTTGATTGGATTTTCTTTAGTTTGGACATCTTTAGTTTATTCTGTAAATATGTTTTCTTTATCTATAATTTTTCCATTTTTATTATTCATAAATGGATTGTATACATCAATATTATATAAAATATATAAAAGAGAAATTAATTTTAGAAATATAAAAATAGGAATACTTTCTAGATTTTTAATAGGTATTATAATTTTATTATCTTTAATATTATCTTTATCAAAAATATATAATGCTATAGTATTGTTAATATTATTTATATTAGCAGCATTTTCATGGACAATGTTTCAGTATTTCTTTGATAATTATATAATATTAAATTATCCACAAAAATTTGGAAATGTATATTTATTTAGAAATTTGGGTGGTGCAATAGGATCTTTATTACTTTATTATATTTCAGTTCAATATGGTTTATTCTTATCATTTATTATTTTAGGAATTTCTTTCTTTTTCTTAAATTATGTTTTAAAGAATTATAATCAATAATATTTTATGGATATAAAGTTAAGAAAAATATCTGAAAATATATATGAAATACCTCAAGAAAAGGGAATGAATGTTCCAGTTAGAATATATGCAAATGATAAGTTAATAGAAAAGATGAAAGAAGATAAAACATTAATACAAGGAAAAAATGTTGCTAGTTTGCCAGGAATACAAAAATATTCTATTGTAATGCCAGATGGACATGAAGGTTATGGATTTCCCGTCGGCGGAGTTGCAGCATTTGATATAAATGAAGGAATAATTTCTCCAGGTGGAATAGGATATGATATAAATTGTGGGGTAAGATTATTAAGAACAAATTTAAAATATGAAGAAATAAAACCAAAATTAAAGGAAATTGTAAATGAAATATTTAGAAATGTACCTGCTGGAGTTGGAGAAACTGGAAAAATTGTTTTATCTCCAGGACAATTTAAGGATGCTGTAGAAGAAGGTTTAGAATGGAGTTATAGAGAAGGTTATGCATGGAAAGAAGATTTAGAACATGTAGAATCTTATGGTAGATTGAAAGATGCTTCAATAGAACATGTATCAGATTTAGCAATTAGAAGGGGAATAGATCAATTGGGAACAATAGGATCTGGGAATCATTTTATAGAAATACAAGTAGTTGATAAAATATTTGATAAAGATATAGCAAATAAATTGGGAATATATGAAGAAGGACAAGTAACAGTATTAATTCATACTGGTTCTAGGGGTTTTGGACATCAAATTGCATCAGATTATATAGATTTGGGATTAAAAAAATATAGGGAAGAAACAAATAAATTACCAGATAAAGAATTAGTATATTTGCCTTTTCAATCAGAAGATGGAAATAATTATTGGAAATCAATGAGTGCTGCAGCAAATTTTGCATGGAATAATAGACAAATAATAACATATTTTATTAGAAAATCTTTCCAAAAAATATATAATCATCCGGTAGAAGATATTGGATTAAATGTTGTATATGATGTTGCTCATAATATTGCAAAAATTGAGGAACATAAAGTTGATGGTAAAAAGAAAAAGTTAATTGTTCATAGAAAAGGTGCTACTAGAGCATTTCCACCAGGTTCAGAAGAATTGGTTGAAGATTATAAAAAAATTGGGCAACCAGTATTAATTCCAGGTTCAATGGGAACTGCATCATATGTATTAATAGGATCTGAAAAATCCATGGAATTATCTTTTGGATCTTCTGCACATGGTGCTGGAAGGAATATGTCAAGAGCTGCTGCAAGAAGGTCATTTAACTATAATGAAATAATTAAGAATTTGGAAGAAAGAGGAATATATGTAAAATCTACAACAAAAGAAGGTGTAGTTGAAGAAGTACCCGAAGCTTATAAAAATGTTGATGAAGTTGTAAAAGTAACTGATGAATTAGGTATATCTAAAATGGTTGTAAGATTAAGACCAATAGCAGTTATAAAGGGTTAAACTTTAATTAATATTTTACAATAATTTTTTATGAAGATATTTGTATTAGATTTTGATCATGATAAAGAAAAAATTTATATTTATGGAAGGGATGAAAATGGAAAAAAGGTAAGAATAGAATATGATCAACCATTTTATGTATATTTAATATTAAAGGATGAAAAATATTTGGAAGAAATAAAAAATAAGTTGAAAGATGAAAAATATATAAAAAATTTTGAAATTTTAAAGAAAAATTTTATAGGAAAAGAATATACTGTAATAAAAGTTTATTTGAGTCAGGACGATTATGATAAAATAAAGAACTTTGCTGATAAATTGAAGGAAGAAGGAAAAATAATTGGAAAAAAGGAAGGAGATATTAGTATAATAAAAAAGTTTCAAATCGATAATGATATATATCCATTATATACATATGATTTAGAATTAGAATTAATAAAAAAAGGAGATAATATAGATTATTATAAATTAAAGAAAAATAATGGGATTGTTGAAAATAAATATAAATTAAAAGTTATATCATTTGATATAGAAACAGCTTCTAATAAATCTATAATATCGCCAGAAAAAGCATATATTTATATTATTTCAATATATGATGGAGAAAAATATTATTCAATATATTGGGGAGGGGAAGCAAATGAGGGAATAAAAGTAAATAGCGAATTAGAATTGTTAAAAAAATTTAATGAAATAGTTAAAAGTTTAGATCCAGATGTAATTGTTGGATATAATTCAAATAATTTTGATTTATATTTCTTATATGAAAAAGCAAAAAAATTAGGATTTAATTTTGATTTTGGATGGGATGGGAAAGGAATAATATATACTAAAAAAAGAGAAGAGGATAGAAAATATAGGATAGTTGGGATACAAAATGTTGATTTATATGATATTGTTACAACAATATTTGCACCACAATTGAATTCTGAAACATATTCTTTAGATGAAGTTGCTATGGAAATATTGGGAGAAGGAAAATTAGATATGGATTTAGATAAAATGTCAGATATAATTTATAATAAAAAAGATTTCAGTTATCTAATAAAATATAATAGAAAAGATGTAGAATTAACTTATAAATTATATAAATATTTTGAAGGAATTTTATTAGAATTAGCAAGATTGGTTGGAATTACATTATATGAATTGTCAGGAAGTACATATGGAATTCTTGTAGAAAATTATTTAATAAAAAGGGCAAAGGAATTTAATGAAATAATTCCAAATAGACCAGATCCTGAAGATGTAGATAGAAGAAAAAGGGTAACATATACTGGTGCTATTGTATTAGAGCCAAAACCAGGTTTATATAAAAATATTGCAGTTTTTGATTTCAGATCTCTATATCCATCAATAATAATTAGATATAATATTTCTCCTGATACATTAAAATGTGAACATGAAGAATGTATGAAAGATAAAATAACTATTGAAACAAGTTTGGGAAAATCTGAAGTATGGTTCTGTAAAAAGAAAAAGGGATTTATATCTGCAGTATTAGAAAAAGTATTTGAAGAAAGAGCAAATTTAAAGAAAGCTTTAAAAAGTTTAGATAAAAATTCTGAGGAATATAAAATAATTGATAGTAGACAGACAGCATTAAAATATATAATAAATTCTACATATGGTTATTTGGGTTTTCCAAATTCTAGATGGTATTGTTTAGAATGTGCAGCTTCAGTAACTGCTTTAGGTAGGAAACATATATTAGAAGTAAAAGATTTTATTGAAAAAAGCGGATATAAAATTTTATATGGAGATACAGATTCTATATTTGTTATTGTAGATAATAAAGAAAATGCTCTAAATTTATTAAATAAAATAAATAATATTTTACCAAAACCATTAGAAATGGAATTTGAAGATTATTATATATCTGGAATATTTGTAGAAAAAAGATCTGGAGAAGGTGGTGCTAGAAAAAAATATGCATTATTATCTGAAAATGGAAATATTAAATTGAGAGGTTTTGAGGTTGTTAGAAGAGATTGGTCAGAAATTGCTGGAGAAGTTCAAGAAAAAGTAATTAGATTAGCTCTAGAAGGAAAAATAAAAGAAATAAATGATTATTTGTCAGAAGTTATTAAAAATATAAGAAATCATGTTTATCCTAAAGAGAAATTTATATTAAGGGAACAATTGAGAAAAGATCCATCAGAATATGAAGTTACAGCTCCTCATATTATAGCAGCAAAGAAATATAAAGAAAGAGGTTATGATGTTAGAAGGGGATTTATAGTTGAATATATAATAGTAAAAGGTGGAGAAAAAATTTCTGATAAGGTTAGAATATTGGATGAGGTTAAAAATAATGAATACGATCCAGAATATTATATATATAAACAAGTTTTACCAGCTGTAGAGCCAATATTGAAAGCATTAAATATACCTGTAGAAAATATAGGAAAAGCTCAAAAAGATATATTATCATTCTTTAAAAATGGATGAAATAAATGAATATGAAAAAATAATAGAAGATTTAGAAAATAAAATCAGGGATTTAAAAGAAGAATTAGAAAAAAATAAGAAATTAAAAGATGAAATTTATGAGAAATATTTAAAATTAAAAAATATAATTGATAAAAATAATGAATATAATAAATTATTAGAGGATCTAAAAATAGTTCTAATGGAAATAAGTTTAAAATTTAAAGATATGGATGATATTAAAAAAAGATTGTATAGTTTAGAATTAAAATATGATATGATAAAAAAAGAAATTGATGAGATAAGAAAAGAATTATTAAAAAATATATGATAAGTTTAATAAAATTTATCATACATAATTAGTTTATGGATTTAAGTAAAGATTCAGAGCTAATTGATGAATTTTTCTCCTATGTAAAAAATTTTAATAATAAAATATCTGAAATAAAAAGAAGCTTAAATAATTTTGTAGATAAAGAAGAATTTAATAATCAGTTAAAAGCTTTGAAAGAAGAATTAAAAAATGTAGAAAAAATATTAAATAATTATAAAGAAATACTAAATGAAGATTTATTAGATAAAGTAAGATATTTAAATGACTTAAAATTAAAAGTAGATGTATTAGAAAATAATCAGAAAAACTTTGTTGATTATTCTGCTATAGTAAATATAAAATCGAAAATAAATAAATTAGAACTTGATATAAATTCTCTAAGTAATAAAATAACAAAATATGAGGATTCTATAAATAGTATAAAAGAATTAAGAAATAAAATAGAAGAGTTAATAGATAGGTTAAATAAAGTAGAAGATTCATATACAAATATTAATGATTTTAATGATCTAAAAGCAAAAGTAGATAATTTAGCAAATTTAATATCTAAAACAATAGATAACTTATCTAAAGATCTATTACAATACAATAAAATATCTGAAATGATAAATGAGATAAAAGAAAAAGATCTATATAATATTAATAGTAAATTAGAAGAAATAGAAAAGAAATATGAAGAAAAATATTCTGAAATCAATAATAAAATAAATAATATGAATTATTTATTGCAATTAACAAATGATGATATTAAAAATATAAAACAATTTAGAGCTTATGAAGAATTATATAACAAGTACATAAACTTCGAAAACAGATTAAATAGCATATATGCATTATTTGAAGAATTAAATAATTTAGTTGTAGACTTAAGATCTAGAATAAATGAAATGGATAAAGTTGAGGAAATTAATGAAAAATATAGTAAATTAGAGGAAGGTTTAAATAATATTAAGGAAGAAATAAGAAAAGTAAAAGCAGAACTTTATGATTCTAAAGATATATTAGAATCTGTATTGTCAGATTATGAAAATTTAATGAATAAAATAAAGAAAATAGAGAATTTTATTGATTTAGCCAATTTTGAATATATAATAAATGAAATAGAAAAAATAAAAATATTAGAGAATGATATAGAAAATATAAAGAGATTATTGTTACCTAAAAATATAAAAGAGGAAGAATATAAATACTAATAGATTTTTTTAATTTTATTTATTATATCAGAAAGTCTACTTATTATATCATATAATTTTATTAGTTTTTCTTTATCTATGCTTTTTTGATTTAATCCTTTTTCTATATCCAAATAATCAAACACCTTATCAGATTTAACAATGTATAATTCATCAAAGAAGTTTCTTCCTTCCAATTCTTTTAACATTGATACAAATTTTAAAGATTCGTCAACATTATTTAGATCTATTTCCTTCTTTAATACCAAAGTTATTTTTCCACTTCCCTCCTTCTCTAATTTTTTAATTTTATTATTGATTTGTAATAATTTCCTTCTTTTAGCATATTCTGGGGATGGTATTATTAATGGCATAATAAATATTAATATATAGAAATTTAAAAATCAGTAGCTACTCCTTTCATCATTAATTCAGATTGTGTCCACATCATCATAATAATTATTTATAAGAATTGTATTTTTTATTTTTTATATGAATGAAATGCTTCCTTTATTGATATTTGATATAATAATATTAGCATATTCTTCATATCAAGATATAAAATATAAATCTGTAGATGATATAATAATATATATTTTGTTGATATTTAACGTTTTTTACTTTTTATATTTAATTATTCAGAATATTTATCCAGAAAATCTTATATTTTCATATTATATCCTTCTATTTTTTACATTTTTATATTTATTCAGATTATTAGCTATTGGAGATCTTTTTATTTTCTTTTCAATATTCTTTCTGTTATCTTTCTTTTCTCTATATAAGATAATATTATTTTTATTTTACTTAATATTGTTTGGATTTATATTTCATAATATAGAGGTTATTAAAATATATAAAGAAAATAGAAAAAAATATTATATTTCCATTTTTAATATTATTTCAGTATTGGTTTCTATATATTTTATTAACCTCTTCTTTTTATATTTTGATATTTATTATCTATTAATTTCTTTAATTTTCATATATATATCATATTTTTTATTTAGATATATATCAAAAGATTTAGAAGAAAAATTAACATTTATAAGAAATGTAAATGAATTGGTTGAGGGAGATTGGATAGAGGATAATATAGAAGTTAATAATATAAAAGAAGAAGATAAAGAAATATTGAGTAAATATTTTGATATTTATGAAAAAGAAAATAAATATATATTAAAATTTAAGAATAATAATAAATTGATAAATTCTTTTATTATTTTATTTACTATAATTTTACCATTAATATTTTATTTTCTAAACAAAATTTTCTTTTATTATTCTATGCCATTTATTATAATATTTTATCATATATTTCAGAATAAATTGTTTATTGGAAGATTTGGTTTATCAAAAGAGGAAATTAATATATTAAAAAAATTAGGAGAATACAATGATATAAAAGTAAAAGTAAAAGAAGGAGCACCATTTGTTCCTCCAATATTTCTCTCTTTAATATTATTAATAATATGAAGTATGAAATAGTAGATAAAAAAACAATAAAAATTAAAGTAGAAGATGAAGTAGATTTATTATATTTATATAAAATAATTAATGTAGGAGATATTATAGAAGGATATGATTATAGAACATTAAAATTTGAGAATGAGAAGGAAAAGAAAAAAATAAAAATAAAAATAGAAGTTGAAAATATTAAATTTTCTGAATATAAAGATTCATTAAGGATTTCTGGAAAAATAATTGATTCAAGTGATAAAGATTCTATTGGACATTATCATACATTTGATATAAGGATATCTTCAGAATTTACATTGTATAAAAAAGAAGAAATAAAAAAATATGAAGAAAAAATATTGGAAAAATCTTCCAGAAAAAAAGAAAATATTTTTGTAATATCTATAGATAATAATGAGATAGCTTTGGGTATAATAAATAATGGGATAAAAATTATAAAGGAAGAATATTATAAGATAAATAAGGGAGATCCTGAAGAAAAAGCAAAATTATATAAAATATTTTCAGAATTTTTAAATACATTAAAAGATTATGATGTTAAATTTCTATGTATAATTGGTCCATTATTTTATCCTGAAGAATTTTATGATTATATAAAGGATAAATTAAATATAAAAAATATAAAAATATATAAGGTATCTAATGGAGGTGTAAATGGTATATATGAATTTGTTAGAAGAACAGAATATTATGAAACATTGAAAAGCTTAGAAATTTTAGAAATAAACAAATTAATTGAAGAAATATTATATTTAATGCAAAAAAATATGGTAGCATTTGGATATGATGAAGTGTATAATAATGCAATGTATAATAATATAGAATATGTTTTAATTTCTGAGGAATGTTTTAAAAAAATGAAAGAAGAAAATAATATTGATAAAATTATAAATTTATTTAATATTTTAGATAAAATAGATGCAGAAATATATTTTGTAAATAATAATGCTAATAATTTTGAATTAATTGATAGATTTTGTATTGTTGGGAAATTAAGATATAAATTATAAATATTAAAGAATATTCTATTAAAATATGAAAAAATTGCAAACAACAGGTTTGGGTATATTCTTTATATTATTAGGTATAGTAATTTTTATATACTGGGTACTTCTTCCATATCAATATAAACAATATGTATTACAACAATTAATTAATGGAACTAATATGTCATTATTTTTTCCTTCAAATATTTCAAATATAAGTATAAGTATAAGTAAACAATATGTTTTTCAAAATATACAATTATCAAAAAGTCAAAATTATTATTATATAGCGAGTAATTATACAATAGGAAGTTATATTCCCGTATATTATATTAATTTAGGGACTTTGAATTTTGAAACAAATATATTTTATGGAACGGTTAGCAAAAGTTTGTATTTCTATTATTCTAATAATTATAATGGAGTAAATATTACTGCATATTCTACATGTAATAATGGAAAATTTACAATATATGTAAATAATTATGAATTATATTCTGGATGCCAAAATGGTGAAATAAGTATCTTTGTTTCTCCAAATTATTTATATAATGGAGATAATGAGTTAAAAATAGTATTTTCTCCAACTAGTATAATATTTAATGGGAATGGGATATTGAATAATATAAATATAAATTATCTAAAATTTTCATCATTAAATTTTAACTATTATTATATATCTGGAGATGTATATATGTTTTATGATTTTTGTCCATATTCTCCTCAAAATGTAGAATTGATTGTAAATGGATTATCAATTCCTTTATCTTCATGTTCTAATTTATTTTATTTAACCCCATATTTAAATGTTGGAGAAAATACAATTAGTCTAATATCATCTTATCCAGTTAATATAAATAATCTATATATAGAATCGGAGAGCAATATATTTTATATAGCATTTCCAAATAATTTAACAAACTATATATTGGATATAGTAGTTGGTCAGGGTTCTGGAGAAGTTATACTAAATAATAATTGTATATATAACATAAGTTCATCTGTTGGAGCATATGCGATAAATATATATAATTGTTTATTGCCAGAGAATCTATTAGAGATAAAGACAGACAATTATCTTAAAATAGATTATTTACAGATATCCTAAAAATCATAAATAAAAATTTATAATCATGTTAATATTATTACTTTCTACTATGATGGTTCCTTTATTTTTAAAGCAGGTTGAACAATTTCTTAAAATAATAAATCATTATATTTTAGTTAAACTTATAAATATCCAAAAATTTTATTTTTTATATGAGTAATAAACAGCTTAAATTAAATCAGCCAAATACTATTACTTTAAGAATAAAGAAAAATGACAGTTCTTCTGGTGGTGGATTGATTTCTTTATTAATTTTAATAATTTTGATAATAGTGGTTTATTTATATCATAATCAGATTTATGGATATTTAGAAAGATATAAAACATTCCAGATTATTGCAAATGATACGATACAATTTATCAATGATGCTCATCAGGCTTTTAATATTATTCAAAATACCTTAAATGGAAATGTTAATTTAAATGAATTAACATCTAATAATCAAAATAGTACAAACACTTCAGGTTAATATTATAATAAAATTTTTAATTAATAAAGTAAAAATATATTTAATGAAGTCGGGCAGATTTGTATATTTGTTACCAATATTATTTACAGGTACTACTCTATTTTATTTTTCTACATGTCCAATTGGTAATATTGGATCTGGAAATTTAGGATTTTTTAATATGGGAAATTCCAATTTATATCAACCCTCATGGGCATTAAATCAGCCTGGAAACGTATATTTATATATTCAAGCTCCTTCTTCATTAAATTATAGTGAATCAAGTGGTTTAAATTATAATTTACCTGTTATTTATGTTAACAATATTTATACAATGTCAAATACTCAACTAGAAGTTTCATATTATATTTATAGTTATGCTTTATCTTCTCCTTACTCAGGTAATTTTAATGCAGAACCGCCAACTTATAATTCTTCTTCTAATCAACTTATTCCTTCAAATTCTACTATTGGAAATATTGAAGTTTCTCTAAGTCCAGGTCTTCAAATAGTACCTACTCAAATACCAATTGTTGTAGAATATAATATATCAAATGTTGTTACTAATATATTAATTCCATTACAATTAAATTATTCTAATAGTCAAATAACACTAAGTGAACCTGTATATTATTCGTCATCTCCAATAACGCCAGTATCTTCTACTATTAACGTAAATGAAACTAACGGAAATATATATTTTTCAATATCTTTCCAAGATTCTGTTGGATGTTTTAGCAATGTATATTCTAATAGTCAAGCTACTTTTAATGTAAATGCAGAATTGGATATTATTGCGGCAAATCAAATAAATATACCAAATGGAGTTGGAGGTTTCTCATGTACACCAACACAAAATGTTCCAATAAATTCATCTACAATATCATGTAGTATAAATATACAACAATTAGCACAAAATAATCCAGAAATTCAAAGTTTATTAAATTCAAATTTAGAAATACCAGCATATGTTCTAATGAACCTTTCATATAATTGTTATGAAGAAAATATATATAATATTCCAATAACTAAAACTTAAAGTTATATATAAATTTAATAAGTATTTTTAATATATTTTAAGAAATGTATAAGAGAAAAGATTATCCAAGAGTTAATGATTATGTTATATGTACTGTAAATGATATATCAGATATAGGTGTAAAAGTTAGTTTAGATGAATATGAGAATTTTAATGGTATAATTCCAATAGATGAATTATCAAATAGAAGAATAACAAATCCAAGAATTTTAGTTAGAGAAGGTAAAAAGATTGTATGTTTAGTACTTGATGTAGATGTAAATAATAGATTAGTTACTTTATCATTAAAAAGAGTTGATAAAAACAAACAAAAGGCAAAGATTTTTGAATATAAAAGAGAAATGGTTGCTTATAATATATTAAAAATAATGAGTGAAAAAGAAAATATAGATATGGATAAATTGGAAAAGGATATAGTATTTAAAATTGTTCCAGAAAACAAACTTTATAGTGTATTTTTAGAAGCTTATATAAATGGAAAGAGTGTTTTAGAGAAATATAAAATAAGTAAAAAATATTCCGATCTATTATATAAATATATAATTGATTATTTAAATCCACCAAAATATGAGTTTACATATATAATGCAGGCATATTGTCTAGATGGAGATGGAATATATAAAATAAAGGAATTTCTCAAAAAGATAAGGGATCTAAATATAATGATTAAGTATTTAGGATCTCCAACATATATGTTAAAATATGTTACAATAAGCCCATCTGATTTGCAAAAAAAGGAAAAAGAAATGCTTGAATTAATAAATAGAGAAGCTAAAAATTATAATATAATTTATGAAATAAATAAATATGAAAGAGATTAGAAAATGTAAAAGTTGTAAAATATATACATTTAAAGAAATCTGTCCAATTTGTAGTAATAAAACATCTAGAATAATACCTCCTAAATTTTCTCCAGATGATAAATGGGGCGATTATAGAAGAAAAATGAAAAGAGAAATTTTATATAGAAATAATATACTATAATATATTATGGAATTTATAATTGATAAAGAGAAAATAAAAAATATGAATAATATAGTTTTTCTTTATTCAATAGGCGGAGGATTTGGAAATTTATCAAAAATTGTTGGAAAAAAATTAATAGAAACTTATAAAGGAAAACTTGTTGGAAGAATAATTACAGACTTTTTTCCTGATGTAGTTAAAATAAATAAAGATGGATACATATCAGATAATATAAGTTATAAATTATATTCTGTTCCAATTGGTAATTATAATTTTTTAGTATTATATGGCAATTTTCAGATAGCAATTTTAGAAGATCCTGGACTATCTTTATACTTTAGATATAAATTCATGAATAAATTATTCAGAATAATAAGTAAATTTAATTTATTAGAAATAAGTATAATTGGTGGAATAGGTTCACATCAATTAGAACCAGAAAATCCAAATTATTTATTTGCATTAAATAAATATTATGATGTAAATAAGATAAAAGAAAAATTAGGAGAACTAAACTTATATAAATCAAATACTGTTGTTGGAATGAGTGGATTATTTTTATATTATTCTCAACTATTTAAAAAACCAGCTTATTTATTATTGGTTGAAACATATTTATCAAATCAAATAAATGGATATTTTGGTGCTTCAAAGGCATTAGAAATCTTAGGTAAGCTATATGACTTTCAGGTTGATACAAATGATTTAAAAGAAAAGGGTAAGAAACTAAAAGAAAAAATAGAAAAAGATTTGAATATGATTAAGAAATTAGAGGAAGAAAAAATAAAGAGAGAAAAAAGTTCTGGATATTATTATGGATAAAATTTTATTTTATTTTTAAATTTGTTAATGATTTATTATCTGGTCCTTTAGAATCTTTTTTAATTTGTGCAAGATATATGTTCAATAATGCGGATACTTTCATATTTATAGCTTGGGGTATTTGATTTAATAATAAATTGATTTTTTCTTTGTTATATTTTATTTCATTATCTTTTGTTATAATTCTCATTTCTTTTATATCTTCTATATCAATTCTTGATGGTGTATAAAATAGTATAAAATCTATTAATGAATCAAAATCTTTGAAATCTGCATATATTTCTAAATATGATGACCATCCACTTATAGTTTTTCCATCTGGGGTTTTTATATCTTTTGTTATAGGATCAGCAATTTTTTTATCTATTACTTGAAAATTTTTGAATTTTGATACTGCTTCAAATGTTTTATTTAAAAATTCTGTTAATTTATCTTTATCATTAGAAAATGCCTCAAAATATAGCTTTGACTTCATTTTATAGCAGTTGATAACTCTACTTTCTTGTATCTACCTTTTATTTTCCATATAGTTTGCTTTTTGCATACACTGCATTCTAATCTTATATCAACTCCTTTAGATGTTTTTATAATTCCTCTTTTTCTTTGTGATTGAGGTCTTTTACTATATTTTCCTTTATTTCCTCTACCTTTTTTTCCTTCTCTAGCTCTTCTAGCACCCCAAACTAAACCAGCTCTAGTTTTTACGCTTTTTATAATGATTACTTTATGTTCAGTAACTTTTCTGCAATATGGACAATATTTGTTAACAGTCTTTGGTAATTTCATTAAAGATAATTATACTAAATAATTTTATAAGTTTAATTAATTATTTTTCCTATTCCGGTGTTTTCTAGTTTCTCAGCAAAGTTATTATTTAATATTATTATATCTCCAACTTTAAAAGGTCCATATATTTTTCCATTTGGTCCAACAATCTTTGGTAATTGATTTTTAATAATAACAATCTTTTTATCTATTTTATTTTGATATAATGAAATATTTATGTTTATATCTGAAAAAAATTTATTAATATCTATTTCTTCTCCATTAATAATCTTATTTTGTATATTTTCTTTGTATGACTTTAATATCTTCTTTATAAGAGAATATAATAATTTTTCTTCTTCTTCTAAAAAATCTTCCGATATTATATTTAAATCTTCTTTAACTTCTAATAATGTATTATTTATTATTTTGCTAATTCTTATATTTATCAATTCTGATAATGTTTCTTTTAGTCTATCCATTGTTGCAATAATTTCTCTATATTCTTTACTATCAGATTTATATGCTTCTAATTGTTTTTTATACTTTTTTAATAATTCTGATACTTTAACATAGAAATCTTTTTGTAAATTTTGTAATGTTTTCTTCTCTTTTTCTTTTTGTAAGTAGGTAATTATATCTGATATATCCATAATAAAATATTTTTAAATTAATTTTTAAAATAAAAGAAAATATGGAATACATTCCTTTATATATAAAAAATTTATGTTTTAATTGTAATGGTATAATTTCTTCTTATAGACTTTCAAATGGTCTTCCATGTGAAAATGATCTAGATGATAATGATATATTAGAATTATTAAATATAAAGGATGAAAGCAATTTTAGGGAACTTCTATATAAAAAATTATCTGAAAAAGGAAAATTAAAAGATTATTCAAATATTTATAATTTATATAAAGAGATTAATAAATTTTCTGATTTTTTTAAAAAAATATTAAATTCTGATCCATGGAAAGTACAAATAATGTGGTTTATTAGATTATATAAGAACAATAGTTTCTCTATGATAGCACCAACGGGTGTTGGAAAATCAACATTTATTATAATTTCATCTATCTACTTTTCTAGTCAATACAATAAAAAGATAATAATAATATTACCTACAAGATTACTTGTAAAACAATTTAGTGATTTATTTGATAAATTTATAAGTAGTCTAAATCTAAATATAAAGTTTATAGCATATTATGGTGGTAATAAAAAAGAAATTAAAGAAAAAATAAAGAGTGATGAATTTAACATATTAATTATTTCAAACCAATTTTTAACTAAAAATTTTGAAATATTAAAGGATAAAAAATTTGATATTGCTTTTGTAGATGATGTAGATTCATTCTTTAAAGGATCAAAAAATATTGAAAAACTATTTATTTTAATTGGTTATAATGAAGATGATATAAATATTGCTAAAAAAATAATAGATCTAAAATTGGCTGGTAAATTAGATTTTAATAGTGATTTATATAAAAGGTTTTTAGAAATCAAAAATAAAAATCATGGAATAATTGTTTTATCTTCAGCTACTGGTAGTTTAAGGGGAAAAAGAGTCAGATTATATAAAGAACTAGCCAACTTTACTATTGGAACTGGAAGTTCAAAGATTAGAAATGTTATAGATGTATATTATATTCCTAAGAAAGATATAAAAGAAGAATTATTGAATTTATTAAAAGAGTTGGAGGATGGAGCATTAATATTTGTTCCAAAAGAGAAAGGAATAGAATATA
Source organism: Candidatus Nanopusillus sp. (assembly GCA_028275775.1). GTDB lineage: Archaea > Nanobdellota > Nanobdellia > Nanobdellales > Nanobdellaceae > Nanobdella. Next base: position 51,245 of record JAPWTZ010000001.1, on the reverse strand, counting down.
TGAAAGAAATTTATAATTATTTAATATCAAATAATGTAAAAGTTGGTTTAATATATTCAAAAACAAAAACAAAAGAAATTGAAAATATATTAAATGATTTTTATGAAGGAAAAATAAATTTCTTAATTAGTATTACAGATCCATATGGGATATTAACAAGAGGAATTAATATGCCTGAAAGAATAAAATATGCAATATTTTTGGGTATACCAAAGATAAAGATAAATATAAAAAATCTTGAGAAAAATATAATGAACATAATTATCTTATCTAACTTAATTTTACCTTATATATCGGAGATAGAAAAAGATAAAATAACAAAGATTCTTACAAGATTGAGAAAAAATATGAAAAAAATGTCTTCTGGAGATTTAAAGTTAATTTCTGACTTTTTAAATGGAAATAATGTTGAATTGGTCGGATACTTAAAGTCTTTTGCTGATGATATATTAACACTGTATAATATTTTGAAAATTTATCTTGATAGACAAGAAATATTAGATAAATTAAAAGAAAATCCGGATGTTTCTATAGAAATAGATGAAAATAAAAATATATATTTAAATATTGTAGATCTTAAAACATATTTACAGGCTTCTGGAAGAACTTCTAGATTATATTCTGGAGGAATATCTAAAGGATTATCTATAGTTTTTGTAGATGATCAAAAATTATTAAAATCACTTGATATGAAATTAAGATATTATTTACTTTAATTTAACATTTATTTAACATATATGATTAACATTTTAACATCATTTAATTAACATTTATCTGTTATTTAATATCCTATTAACAAGGTGTTTTAATGTTTTAACGCAATTTAATATTTCTTTAACAAAATGTTAACAATAGGTTAACATCTTTCTAAAAACAGTTATAAGTAATTAGTTAATATTTTATATATGGATATATTGAATGATTATAATAGGTTATTATGTAAAATAATTAGAAATAACCATAGAGGAATTGTTGTTTTATCAGGTAAAGATTATTTTGATATATTATCTAATTTATTAAAAATATATTATGAAAGAATTAAGAATTTTAAAAATAATATAAAGATTTTATATATCTCTGAAGATTTTAATGGAGATTATTTATATAGATTTCAAAAATTAAAAGAAAAGGTAGATTTTTTAGATATAGAAAAAATTAAATATAAAGATTCTAAAGAAATTTTGGGAAAAACATATGATATATTAATTTTAGATATGTACAAATCTCTAACCCCAGATTATATAGGTAGAATTATTGAAACTTTATCTGGAATGGGCATTGCGTTTTTCTTAATTAAAGATTTTGAACATTTTGAAGAAAATTATACAACCTTTCATGAACATTTATTAACTCCCCCATATAAATTGGAAGATGTAAAAAAATATTTTGAACATAGATTCAAGAATAAATTACTTCAGTATGATAATATAATTATATATGATATAGAAAAAGGATTAATAAAAGGAATAAATGATGAATGTGTATTGGAAGAAGCATATCCGCCTGGAAGAAAGAAAATATTATTGCCAGATAATAGAAAGTTTTCAGATAGAATATATAAATTATGTTTAACACAAGATCAGGTAAATGTTCTTTCTCTTTTAGAAAATTTGTTAAATGATGAAAAATCAATATATTTAATTATTGCAGATAGAGGAAGAGGAAAAAGTGCTTCTCTTGGTTTGGTAATTTCTGGAATTTCAGAAATATTATTAAATAGTAAAAAAGTATATGATATAGGTATAACATCTCCAGAATTTAATAATGTAGAAACTCTATTTGAATTCTTAAAGTTGGGATTAAATAAGAATAATATAAAATATAAAGAAATAAGTGAGAGAAAAATAGCAATAAACAATAAAATATATATTGAATATAGAAAGCCATCTGAAATATTGGGAAAAAAATATGATATATTGTTTGTTGATGAAGCTGCAGGTATTGGTATAAATATATTATTGGAATATACTAAAAAATATGATAAAATTGTATTTTCTTCTACAATTCATGGATATGAAGGTGCTGGCAGATCTTTTTCTGTCAAATTTTTGAAATATCTAAATTCTCTGAAAGATTTTAAGATATATAAATATAATATGATTGAACCAATTAGATATAATGAAGGAGATCCAATTGAAAAATGGTTATACGATACATTATTATTAGATTCTGAAGTTTCGGAAATTAACGAGAGTGATAAAGAATTAATAAAAAATAAAGATGTAAGATTTTATAAAATACCAATGAAAGAATGGTTTTATAATGATGATCCAAAATTAAAGAATTTCGTTGGAATATATGTTTTAGCACATTATCAAAATAAACCAAATGATATAGCAATGCTTGCTGATGCACCACATCATGATGCTTTTGTTTTAGAATTATCAAATGGAAAGATTGTAAATGGAATACATATTGCATATGAAGGTGGTATAGATGAGGATACAATTAATAAAATGTTAAAAGATTATAAACCAAAAGGAAACATAATACCAGATATAATAGTAAAACATTATAGAATAAAGGAATTTGCTAAATTAAAGGGATTAAGGATTGTTAGAATTGCTACAGTACCTGAAATTCAAGGAATGGGTTTGGGATCTTTAGCATTAGATAAATTATATAATTGGGCTAAAGAGAATAATTATGACTGGATTGGTTCTAGTTTTGGTATAACTTATGAATTATTGAATTTCTGGCAAAAAAATAATTTTGTATTAGTTCATTTATCTCCAGAAAAAAATAAGGTTTCTGGAGAATATTCTGGTATAGTAATAAAGCCTCTAAATGAAGAATCAGAAAAAATAGTTAAAAAGTTAAATTATGAATTTAGATGGAGATTAATAAATCAAATATCAGATGTATATTTTGATTTATCACCAGAACTAATATTAAAAATGTTAGAAACACCTTACAAATTTAAACCACATTATAAATTGAATTTAACAGATAATCAGATAGAAAGACTAAAAGGTTATTTATCTTCACCTATGACATATGAAGCTGCTGCTGATATTGTAAAATTATTATATATCTATTATTTATTATATACAGAAAAGGATAAGCCAAAAATAGATAAGGAAGAATTATTGATAGGAAAATTTTTATTATCATGGAGTTTTGCAAAAATATCTGATTATTTTAAAGTTAAGAAGTTTGAGGCTAGGAGAATAATAAAGAAAGATATAAAAACAATATATAATTGGTTATTTAAATAATTAGCCAAACCCTCCAATTTCCTCTAATTCTATTTCTAGTAGTTTTTTAATTCTCATTTGATAAGAAGGTGGAAAGTTCTTTAGAATGTCATCTGCAAATCCCATATATATTAATCTTTTAGCTTTCTTTTTATCTATACCTAGACTTTGTAAATAAAGTAATTTTTGTTCATCTATTTTTTCAGTTTTTGCTTCATGATTATAATAATTTTTATTATTGTAAATTTCTATTCTTGGTACAGATTCTGCCAGTCCATTTCCTTCTATCAAAGAATCACATTTAGATATAACCTTTGAATTTTCAGAATTATTAAATATTTTTATATCTATTCTATTTACAGCTTTTCCATTTATTGATATAGATTTTGTTACAATATATCCTTTAGAATTTTTTCCGTTTACTAATATTCTTCCACCAGTATCTATTATTTGATTTTCATTTGCAATTGATATTGTATAAATTTCTCCTGTAGAATTTTCTTCTAAGATTAATCCTGGATATAGCATTGTTACTTTACTTCCAAATTCAGCGGATATCCATTTAATCTTAGCATTTTTATATACTCTTGCTCTCTTTGTTACTAGATTATATATATTTCTTGACCAGTTTTGAATTGTAGCATAAGTAACTTCTGAATTTTCCTTTGCAAAAACCTCTACTACTGCAGCATGTAAAGAAGATATATTATATATTGGAGCTGTACATCCTTCTATATAAATTACTTTTGAATTTTTATCTGCTATTATCAATGTTCTTTCAAATTGTCCTAGATTTTCTGTTCCTATCCAAAAATATGCCTGTAATGGAAAATTTATTTTAACATTTTCTGGTACATAAATAAATACCCCTCCACTCCATACTGCTGTGTTTAATGCTGCAAATTTATTATCTCCAAAAGAAACTACTTTTCCAAAATATTCTTTTACAATTTCTGGATAATCTCTTACTGCTTGTGATAGAGGCATAAAAACAACACCTTCTTGATCTAGATATTTTTTTATTTCCTTATATATTGAGGAAGAATCATGTTGATATAATAATCCTGATAAAAATTCTCTTTCAAATTCTCTTCTTAATCCCAATTTTTCTATTTTATTTCTTATATCCTCTGGTAAATCTTCCCATCTTTTTGGTCTGTTTTCTTTAGTTATACTTCTATAATATATCATATTATCAAAGTCAATATTATTTATATCAGGTCCGAATTTTGGTAAATCTAATTTATTAAAATAATTTAATCCTTTTAATCTTATATCTGTCATCCATTCAGGTTCATTTAATATTTCAGATATTTTTTTGATTTTTTCTTCATTTAAAGGACCTCTTATAATTATTTCTTCCATATTACCTAAAATTATATATAATATTTTTAAATTCATAACATTGTTATAAAATTTTAAATAAAACTTTATATAGTATTATTTATAACTAAAATAAATACGCCCCCGTCGTCTAGTCCGGTCTAGGATATAGGGTTTTCGTCCCTATGACCCGGGTTCAAATCCCGGCGGGGGCAAAAGTTATCATTATTGATTAACAAATTCATATAAATGGGAAGAGTGTTTAATAAGGTATGAAAGGTCAGGGAGGATCTGGTTTTTCAGCAATGGTATTATTTATAGCAGCAGCATTGACAGCAGCAATAGCAGCATTAGTAATTATTGGAGCAACAACCAGTGCACAAGGACATGCAGCAGCTGCAGCACAACAAACAGTACAAACATCTGGTACAACTGTAGAAATTGTAAGAGTAGAAGGTATAAATGTTAATACAACATCACAATCAGTACAAGAGTTCTTAGTATATACAAGATTAGCACCAGGATCACAGCCAATATTATTAAATCAAACAGCATTAATATTCTATGCTCCAGCTGGTAGAGAAGTATTTACATATGGAGGAGCTGTAGCAAATTCTTCATTAGTAACAGGATATACAGGATACTACTATATTGATCAACATGATTCGGTAGATAATTCAGGATTACTATATAATGGAGTATTGGGACCAAATGATTTGGCAGCACTATTAGTATATGCTAATGTATCATTAGGAACATCACAAATTTGGGAATTCTCTGTAATACCACCAAATGGACAACCATATGATCTATCAGGTGTAACACCGGCAGCATTAGTATATCCAACAGTAATATTATATGGCTAAAATGAAAGGACAAGCCTTTGGATCGCTTTTTTTCTTTATATTTTTGGTTGCATTAGCTGCAATAAGTACTTATATAATTGTTGATGTTTATTTAAAAAGTGCTGGATATTCAATTACAAAATTGCAATTAAATCAGCAACAATCTGCAGTACCTGAATTTACAATTCATGATGTTGAATATTCTGAATTTGGAAGTGTAGCAACAGTTTCATTTACATTATATAATCTAGGACCAACAGACATACCATTAAGGGGATGGTTTATTGATTTTACAACTCCAAATGGTGATATAGTATGTACAACTCCAATATTTGAAAGTTCAGCTGATGCTGCAAATATTGGTATAGCAGAATCTGTATATGATACAACATATAATGAAACATTAAGTTATGGACAAGTAATACCAGCACGTTCAGTAGCAAATATTAATTTAACAATTATTGGAGGACCATGTTTAAATGCAACAATAAATTATTCTGTAAGTAATCTGCAAATGGGATTTAGAGTAGTAATTCCACCAACTCAATATTATGATATAATGCAATGTGCTGTAAATCCATATACAGGTTATTCTTCATGTAGTTCTTTGGGCTATCAAGCATATCAATAGATTTTTTATCTTTAAAATTTTATTTTTAAATATTCTTAATGTTATGTAAGCATTTTCCAAAATGTGGTGGTTGTCAAATTCAGAATTTATCATATAATGAACAAATAGAATATAAAATAAAGAAGTTTATTGATATATTTAAAAGAGAACCTGATGAAGTTATAAAATCACCAAAAATAATTTATTATAGAAATAGAATGGATTATGCTGTTGGTCCTAATTATGAAGTAGGATTAAAAGAATATGGAAAATGGTATTCATATGTAAATATTGAAGAATGTTTTTTACAATCTCAAGAATCAAATATAATAAGAAATAAGTTTAGAGAATTTATAAAAAATAAAAATTTGAAACCATGGGATACAAAAAATTATACTGGTTTTGTAAGATATATTGTAATAAGAGAAGGAAAATTTACAAATGAGAGAATGGTAAATATAATAACTTATAAAACGGATAATTTAGAATATTATAAAAACATATTTTTAGAATTTTATAATGAGATTAAAAATTATGTTAATTCATTTTATTGGTCAATAAATGATACAATTTCAGATGTTTCATATGGAAATATAAATTATTTATTATCTGGAGAAAAATATATTAAAGAAAAGGCTCTAGATAATTTTTATTATATTTCGCCAAATAGTTTTTATCAGCCAAATAGTTATACTGCAGAAATATTATTAAAATATGTAAGAGAATTTACAGATCCAAATGAAAATGATATAATTTATGATTTATATTCTGGTTCTGGTTTTTATGCAATAGAAATTGGAAAATATTCTAATTATGTGTATGCTGTAGATAATAATATGGAAAATTTTGAAATGTTTAAATTAAATAAAGAAATAAATAATGTAAAAAGTGTGAAATTTTTGTTATCTAATGTAGAAGATTTAGAAAAGATAAATGCAGATAAAATAATTGTAGATCCACCAAGACCTGGATTACATAAAAAAGTAATAAGAAAAATATTAGAATCTAATGCAAAGAGAATTGTTTATGTTTCCTGTTATCCAGAAACACAAAAGAGGGATATAGATATTTTAATAAATAAAAGGAATTATAAATTGGAAAATATAATTTTGGTTGATCAATTTCCTCATACATATCATATGGAAACAATTGCATTATTAAATAAATAACTACCTTTTAGGTAAAATTTATAATGTTTAAAATCTTTTAATTCATTATGGTAAGGGCACAGTTTGGTTTGTCAACATTAATTATATTAATAGCAATAATAGTAACGGCAGCAGTAGCAGCCGGTGTAATAATATATACAGCAAGTTCTTTACAATCGAAAGCATTACAAACAGGTGCACAAGCTGAACAAAGAATAACAACAGGTATGCAAATTACACAGGTATTTGGATATCAATATGATCCATCAAATGGTCAATTAAATAACTATTTACAAAAAATAACAGTCTTAGGACCAGTTGTGTCATTAATGCCAGGTTCCAATCCAATTAGTTTTGAATATGTAAGTACTTTGATTACAGATAGCAATGGAGATGTATATTCATATGCGCCTTCTCAATATGAGCCTACATCTATATATGGTGTATTACAGGGAGGAAGTTTTATAATAACTGGATTTATGTTTGATAACCAAGTAAATGTATTAAATGTAACAATAAATAATTCACAAGTATGTTCTACATTAAATAATTTCACAAATCAATATATATATACAAACTTTACATATGTAAATGGAACTTTAGTCTCATGTACAATAGGATTAAATTCTTCAATAATTGGATATCCATTAAGTATAAATCAGGTATTCCAAATATTGCAATCAATGAATGAGGCTGGAATTCAAAATCCATATGCAATAATTGGATTATCCATAAGTCAGGAAAGTGTGTATTTAACAACTGGAGAATTATATGAAATAATGTATTATCTACCTAATGGATTATCGGTAAATGAAAATTATAATATACAAATAACACCAATAAATGGATATACGTCGCAATATGGAGGAGCTGTACCGGCTGTTTTATCTCAATCAGTAGTTTCTCTAGGAGGAAGTTAAAGATTTTAACTTTTTTATTATTTTATATTTTATTGCCGCCGTAGCTCAGTTGGTAGAGCGGTGGACTTGTAATCCACAGGTCGTGGGTTCAAGTCCCACCGGCGGCATTTTTATACATTTTTTATAATTTAAGATTTAGATGAAAAGAGTATTATATAAAGATAATGTATTTTTATCAGAAGATAAGATTTTATTTTTCTATGAAGTTTTATATTTATTAGAAAAAAATGAAATTGAAGTATATGATGAAAAAAATAATAAATTAGATATAAATTATTTCCTAAAAGATGAAAAAATTAAGTTATATTATGATATATATAAATATTTTAGGGAGAAAGGTTATTATTTAGGTACAGGATTAAAATTTGGTGGTATATTTAGAATATATGAAAATATTGAAGAACATTCAAAATGGGTTGCTATTCCAATAAATATTAATGAAAAAATAGATATATATGATTTTTTAGCAAAAAATAGAGTAGCACATAGTACTAGAAAAAGAATTTTATATTGTATAAAGGATAATAATAACTATAGATTTCTAGAAATAAGATGGAAAAAATTATAGTTAAAGAATTTAATAATAAATTTATTTTAAATAAAGAATTCTATGATAAAATAGGAAGAATTGGAAAAATGAATAAAGATCATATTATTTTAGAACCAGAAGAAGCTTTATATTGTATAAAAAAAGGATGGATAAAATTAGAAGGAATAAACAACTTTTTAGATTTTATTAAAAAATATAAAAATATATTAAATATGAAGAAATTTTATGTGTTTGAAGATTTAAGAAATAAAGGACATTATTTAGATATAGAAAATGACTCAATTATTTTATATGCAGATTATAAAAAAGAAAAAATTTTATATTATATTTATCCAATATATGAAAATGAATTTCTATATATTAAAGATATTTTAAATTTTATGGATTCAAAGAATTTAAATAAAATTTTATTGGCAATAATTGATATAGAAAATAATATAGTTTATTATGAAATAAATGAATTATTTTTATAAAACTTTTTAATTCATATTTTTTAATGGAAAAGGACCATATAGATATTGGAGATGAGATTGATATATTGATAAAGCATGACAGAAGGATAGAAAAGTTAAACAGGAATTTTGGTGATCTTCTAGGAAAGGGTCTACAATTATTTTCTCTAGGAGGTGGACTAACATATTATATATTATCTCAGATATTGACAGATTTTCATGTTAAAAGAGGATATTATCTGGTAAGAACACCAATTATTACAAATACATTATTATATCAAATTTCAGGTCATCTTTCATATTATAAACAAAATATGTATATATTTAATATAGAAGATGAAGAATTTGCAATTAAACCAATGAATTGTCCGCATCATATATTAATTTTTATTAATTTATTAGAAAAATATAGAAAAATAAAATTACCATTTAGAACATTTGAGTTAGGTACTGTACATAGATACGAACCTTCTGGAAGTGTTTACGGATTATTAAGGGTAAGATCATTTACTCAAGATGATTCTCATATATTTATTACTCCAAACTTATTGGAAAAGGAAATTGAAAAGTTAATGGATGAAATGATAATATTGTATGAGAAAGTATTTAATATAAATTTAAAAGCATCTGAATTTAAAGTAAGATTAAGTTTACATGATCCAAACAAGATGAACGAATATTCTGGTTCTAAAGAAGATTGGGAATATGTTGAAGATGTAATGAGAAATGTAATAAATAAATTGGCAAGTAAATATAATTTCTCCACTTATGAAGGAATTGGAGAAGCCGCATTTTATGGTCCAAAATATGATTTTACATTGAAAATTGGAGAAAAGGAATGGCAATTGGGTACTATACAATTAGATTTTAATTTACCAAAGAACTTTAAACTTATTGAATTAGTAAAGGATTATTTTGGAATAGATAATTTATATATAATTCATAGAGCTTATTTGGGTTCCATAGAAAGATTCATTGGTGCATATTTAGAATCATTTAAAGGAAGGTTACCATTTGTATTAACACCAATTCAGGTTGCAATATTAGATATATTTACTGGAGATAAAGAAAAAGATAATAAAATAAAAGAATATGCAATGAAAATATATAATAATTTGAAAAATAAAGAAATTAGAGTTGTAAATATTGAAACTACAAAAACACAATTAAGTAATATGACAAGAATATTAGAATCAACATATAAACCATATATTATAATATATATTGGGGAAAAAGAGGTAAATGATAATATATATTCAATAAGATATTATAATATAAATAGTAAAAATATAGAAGAAAAGAAAATAAAAGAAGACGAATTATATAATTTAATTGAAGAGCTTGAAAAACCATTAGAAGAATTAAATAATAAGAAATATAGATTATTTGAAGATTTTAACTTTATATTTGAATGAAAAAGATTGGTGAAGGTTGGCATTCTGAAATTTTTTTAACTGAAAATGGTACAATAATAAAAAAATTTAAGGATAAATTATATAAAAACTATGAAAAAGAGAAATATTTTTTAGATCTTTTAAGTAATTATGGTTTTGTTCCAAGAATTATTTCTTATAATGATAAAAATTTGGAAATAGAAATGGAATATATTGATGGGAAGAAATTTGAAGATTTAGATTTAGAAGAAAAGAAAAAATATTTAGATAATATTCTAGATATTTTATTTTTATTAGATAGATTAAAAATTGAAAAAGAAGAAATGAGAAGACCTTATGAACATATAATTATTAAGGATAATAAAATTTATTTAATAGATTGGGAAAGGGCAAGATTGAAAAATAATCCTTCAAATTTAACACAATTTATACAATATTTAATAGATGATAAAATAATTAATGTTGATCAAGAATTAATTAATTTATTAAAAGAATATAAGAAATTTTATTCTGAAGAAATATTTAATAAAATTAAAGAAAAAATTAAAAGTATATTAAATAATAGAGAATATTAAGCCTCCGTGGTGTAGCGGCAGCATACGGGACTGTCGATCCCGTGACCCGGGTTCAAATCCCGGCGGGGGCGTTTTTTTATAAAAAAGATTAAAATTCATTCAATATATATTTCTTAGCAATTTCGTTTGCAAATAATAATCTATCTTTATTATCTAGATTATTTAAATATCCATAGAAATTTCCAGCATTCCATGTATCTCCTGCTCCTGTTAATATTATTGGTTTAACTTTCTCAATTTTTATATATATTCCTGACGGTAAAGAATAAACAAAATCTGGAGAATGAATATCTAAATGTTCTACATTTAATATTTTATATAATTTATTTGCTAGATCTAATAGATTTTCATAATTTAATTTAAGAAAATTTCCTAGATATTCTAATTCATATTCATTTAAACTAAAAACCCAGATTTTATTTTCTTTCAATATTTTAATTAATTCATTTAAATTTTCAATATTTATTGAAGGATCTCCTATATCTAAATATATTTTAGCATCTTTATTTAAATTAATTATATATTTTAATAATTCATTGGACTTTTTATTATTATTCCAATTTCCAAAAAATATATATTTTGCTTTCTTTAATATTTTTTCATATTTTTTTATTTCATTAATTCCAATTTGAATACCTTTTGGATCTGTTATCATAATTCTGTCATCATTTTCAAAACTAATAGTAATAGAAATATCTGTATATATTGGTAAAAATTTTATCTTTAACTTTTTATCTTTTATATATTGTTTAAATATTAATTCTGAAATTTTATTACATCCAGCTATTAATTTATTTTTAATTCCAATTTTACTTAATGCAATTGAAAAATTTGCAGCATTTCCTCCAACTTTTAATTTAATCTCTTGATTTATGTTTCCAGTATTTTTATTTATATCTATTCTTTTTGTAATTATATCTAAAAACAGATCAGGAAGGGATATTATGGAATTTTGTTTCATATATAATATAACTTATTAATCCAATATATACATTTGCCAATATTGCTGAAGCAATTGCTCCATATAATTTGAAATTTGATATTAATATAATATCAGTAATTATTGAAAGTAGGGCAGTTGTTATTGCATATATTGGATAATATTTTTCCATATCTTTTCTATATAATATTAAGTTATATACATTAAGTGAATTTATTATTAAAATAATTGAGAGATATTTTATTATATTTGCTGATAATTGGTAATTTTTTCCGAAGATAAATAGTATTACACAAGGTCCAATCAATATAATCAATCCAGTTAATATTATATTAATTAGAAGTTGTATTAATAATAATTTATTTATTATTCTAATAACTCTTTCTTTCTCCCATTTTAATATTCTAGGTAATGTTATATTATTTATAGTAAATATTCCAGATAATGTATATACAATTACCAATGCTGAATAGAATTCCCCAACTGTAGTATAATTTGTGAATGTCCTTAATATTTGTATGTCTATAGAAGAGTATAAACCTAATAAAGTTATTGGTAGACTAATAAGAATAGTAGATTTTATATATTTTTTAAAATCATTAAAATTAATTTTTTCTCTTAATATTGATATGAAATTAATATTACTTTTCTTTAATTTATATAGATAAACAAAACTTAAAATAAAATAAGTTAAAAACAAACCAAATATAAAGCCAGCATTCTTTATTATAATTGATAAAGAAACTATGAAAATAAATTTAAGTAAAGACTCTAATATATATAGATTTTTAACAGATTTTATATTTAATTGTGAATAAAATATAGAAAAATAAACTCCAATTAAAGATAATAATATTGCAGTTATGTATATAATTAATATATCTGAAAAACTATATCCATAGAAAGTTGTAGATAAGAAATAGCTGGGAAATAGGAAGATAATTAAAAGAATAAATATTGAAAAAATAATTTTTAGATATATATCTATTTTAATATATTTGTTATCTTTATATTCTGATAGATATTTTGTTAATATTATATTTGAAGATCCTATTATTCCAGCAATTAATCCTAAAAAATTATATATTGATACATATGCTCCATAAAATGCGTCTGTTAATATTCTAGCTAAAATTACCAATAATAAAAAAGTAATAGCTTTGTATGTTATTAATCCTATTTTTTCATGTATATAATCCTTAAAATATTTTAAATTCAATATCTTATTAAAAATTTTAATTGTTTTATCATAATATATTATCAAATTAATAAATAATTCTTCTAAGAAGAATTTGTTAATTTTATATTTCTCATCTATATAGAATTTTTTACTTCCAAAATATGTTAATAAAAAATTTTCATATATTTTGATGTTTTTTCCAAATATTATATATGGATTTATTAAATGAAAAATTATGAAATTCTCTCTTATTAGACCAATAAAATTATCTTTAAATTTCTTTTTTCCATATATATCATATATATTTTTATTTATATTATTGTATATTATTATATTATTTCCTTCAATTTTTAATTTTCTAATGTCTTTTTTATTATCTAATAAATAAAATGTTAAATCATATTTTTCTTTTATTTTCATTGCTATATCTTTGTATTTTTTATAAGTTATACAAATTAGATTTAAATTGTTTTTTTGGCAAAAATTATATAATATTTTAATATTATAAGCTAATTTTTTTGTATCTTTATTAAAAAAGATATAAATTAAATTATCCATATAAAAAAGCAATTATTGTTATTATTATTTGTAATAAAATTATTGTATATACTACCATTTTCTCTGTTGCTTTCTTAAATATTTTTCTATTTATTCTAATTGCAAGATGGGTAACGCTATATATTTTATCATATGGTTCTTTTAGATTATTATTTTCATCAGGTATTCCAAAGTTTTCTTTATATACATGATTTAATAGTCCTCTTATAAATAATATTAATTCCAAGAAATATAATGTAAATAAAATTAGTCCAAATTTCTCAAGGTTTCCTAATATTACTATTGCACCAAATAGAGATCCGATACCATATGTAAATGCATTTCCTGGAAATACTTTTGATGGATACCAATTAAATATTAGAAATGCTATTATTGAAAATATTGTTATTAATGATATTTCTGTTAAATAATAATTACCAGTTAAATATGATTCTAATCCAATTGCGCCAATTAATAAAATACCCATAGATCCCTCTAGACCATTATATCCTGCAATCATATTAAATGCATTAGATGTGCCCATTATTACAATCGGTACTATTAATAGTGGATATAATATTCCAAAATTTACTTCTCCAATAAATGGTAAATTAATATATGAATTACCTGCAGATATTATCATCAATGGTAATGCCAATATAAATGATAAAAATACTTTTTGTAGAGGTTTTAATCCTTTTTTCCATCCTAATATATCATCAAATAATCCTAATATTGTAGTTAATGATAATAATGTTAATATAGAAAATACTTCTACCAAATCCTGTGTAGTTCCTAATATATATACTTTTAATCCAATATATAATAATATTCCAAATATTATACCAATTATTGCATATAAACCACCAATTTCTGCTACTTCTGGTTTATTATACTTATTCATATCCTTTCCTACATATCCTTCTTTATGAGCAATTGGTATCCATTTTTTTATTAAATAATATGAAACAAAAAAAGATAATATTAATGGTAATATAGCAATTAAAATTTCTTTATACATCATAATAATTTTTCATATTTTCATAATAGGCCAAATTATATATTTTTCCACATTCATTTATTTGTTGAATGTTTGTTGCTAGATAGATACAATATAAATAATCTGGAACTGTAAAGTTCTCTGGGAAATTAATTTTCCATACCTTTGCTGGAGGAATATCATAATATATTATTGGCGGAAGACCATATAATAAATTTGAATAAAATACAAGATCAAATGTTCCATTATAATTGTTATTTAAGAAATATAATTGTACCCAATCATATTGGGTAGCTTTTTGTGATATAAAATATGCATATAAGAATAATCCTAATGGATTGTTTTGCTGTAATAGTGAATAATATGGAGTTATATATAGTAATCCGCCATATTGAGAATTGTTAAATGTAACTAATTGTCCATCTATATCCACATATTTTAATGAGAGTACATATTGTTGATTATTTAATGGATCATAAATATATACATATGCTCCTATTAAATTATCTGGATTAATATTATCTATATTTAATGTTTGATATATTCCAGATCTTTCTACTATAGATTGATTAAATAATAATTGAACTCCAGTTATTATCCCGCAACTATTTTGGTTAATTATACCCAAGTTTTGTACGTATATACACCTATCTATTATAGTTCCATTAATATTTAAATCTTGATCTAATGGTTCTTGACCAAAGTAGAATAAACTATTATTTGTTGCAAATATATAATATCCATCATAATATATTGAAGGAATTGTTGGTCCTGGATTTATTGTTGTTCCAGATGCAAATTGAGATATCCATGATTCTTTATCATAACTTTCATTTGATCCTAAAAATTGGAAAGCAAAGGATTTTCCTATATCTGTAGGATCTATATATAAATATGCTGGTTTTAAATAATTCATATTATATAATTTTTCTAGTAATTCCATATCTTGTTGGGATAAATTATATGAAGCAATTGATTCTAGAGATCCATTAAATTGATATAATAGATTTATCCAATTTTTATATCCTAAGGAATCTTTTAATTTTTCAATTTCATTTACTTCATTTTTATTGAATCCTAAATATTTATACAAATAATTATAAAATATAGAATTTTCATTAAATAATTCTAATGTTTTAAATGTTTGGTAATTATAATCTGCATGCACATAGAATAATTGTAATGTTTGTGTTATATTATCTGAAGATAAACCATATCTACCCATTAAATGATTCCAATATGGATATGCATTTGCACCATTTATCCATGCAGTTCTATTTCCTAATACATAAATGTAATATCCATAATCCCACCAAGAATTTATAATAGAATTTTGTGGAGTATTTTGACTTATCCATAAGAAAGTATTTATTTCATAATTTGGAGTTCCATATTGACCAGCACTTGAAAAATAGTTTATTATATATCCAGGATATCCATAAATTTTATTGCTTGTAGAAAATAAAAGACCAAATATTGTAAATAAAATTAAACTATATTTAAATAGATTAAATAGTTCTAAATGTTTATCTAATATATATTCATATGAAATATATATTGCTAAAAATATCAGTGGAATTAAGAAAAGGAATATATTTGTTGATATAAATAGAGATATTCCAGAAAGAGATGAAATTAATAATAATATTAATATTAAATTTTCTTTTATAATATTCTTTAATTTGGAAAATTCATCTTTAAATAAATTAAATATTTCTATGCCAAATATATATAATAATGGAAAAGCTAAACCATTATAATAAACCAATTCATATATATATTTTCCTACAATAAGTGCTATAAATGATAATGATAATACAAATATCTCTTCATCAGTTAGATTTCTATTAAATAAAGAAATATAGATTACTAAAATTAAAAAAGTAATCCAAGATATAAATATACTTATATATATTCCACTAATTACTAAATCTGAAAATACTATAAATTGAATGGCAATTGATAACATGAATGTTTCAAATATTGTTTTTATTAAATCATATTTATTGTTTTCTTTATTATATGATGTTATAAATACGGAATATATTAATAAATAAAGTATTAAAATGTACATGGATGGACCAATGAGTAATTCTGATATAGTTAATATAAATATAAATAGAAATTGAGATATTAAAAGATTTTTAGATTTATTTTTATCAAATATTAAATATCCCAAACCTAAATAAGTTAATATTACTCCTATTTGTCCAAACAAACTTAAATAATATCCTGCAGTGGTTGGCTGAAATTCTGCAATTGTAGAGCCCATTCTAGCATATGTAAATGGATTATATAAGAAGGATGTAATTAATTTATCAATTAAAAATGGTAAAGATATAATTAAGATTATTAGAAAAATTATATATTTCTTTAGTAGTTTATTATCTTTAATATATTTATTTATAATGAATATAGGTATTCCTGGAATTAATCCAGATAAAATAGATAATATTAATAGATATGCTCTATTTTCAATAATTTTTTCTAATATTTTATTATCTTTTAATGTTTCATATAAAAATATTAAGATCATTGAAAGTTCTAAAAATAGATTATGATAACTTAAGAATAAATTAATTCCTAAAACCCCGGGTGTTAATAAGTTATCCAGTATTCCTGTAAATCCAATATATGGTAAGTAAAAATATATATCTTTATAATCTCTATCATAAAAGTATCTAATTAATAATGTTAAACCAAATACAATTGGTATTATTATCCATCCACCCCATCCTTTTCTAGTTAATGCAGTAGTAAATATTAATAATGTTAAATAATATGCTCTTGAACCTTTGAATATTGGATATAACAATAGTAAGACAAAGAAAAATAAAAATAATTCAATTGTTAAATATACATCGGGATTTGGTAATAAAGATGTTTTATAAAATATTATCAAGCTAATAATTGAATAAAGAATTAAGAATAACTTTTTGTATCTATTATTCTCAGGTTTTGCATTAAAGTATTTAATTATAAGATAGAAAGATAATACTAGGAAAATAATTGCCCCTAATTCTGTATCAAATAAAATTAATCTTGTTGTTAAAAATGGATTTATTGCAAAAATCATAGAAGAGAAAAGTGCCAAATATTTATCTTTGAATATATTCTTTGCTAAGAAATAAAATATAATTGATGCAATTGCTGGTACATATGCATTTGTAAAGTCTGCTGCTAACCATAATATAATATTTGATGCTGGATGTATTTGTAAAATATTTAATAATGTAATAATTTGATTACCAGAGTTCTGGAACATTAAATAAGATAAAAATGCTAAATATGATACAAGATCTTTATTATATAAGTAAAATGGTAATGGATAATCTAAATTATATGTAAAACTATTTACTGTATGATTAAATACTAAAGATTCAAAATATTTAAACATTAAATATGCATCTGGTCCTACTAAAGAAAAATTTCCTAAGAAATTCATTAATAAACCTTTTGATCCTAAAGTAAATAAGAATATAAATATAATTAATAATACATCTATTAGTATATTCCATGAGAATATTTTTCTTAATCTATTAACTTTTGTTTCCTGATTATTATTATTTAAATTAGAACTTTCAGATGTCATTTTTACATATTTTAATAAAAGATTTAAAAATTATTTTTCAATTACTTACAATATGCCTAAAAAAGTTGTATCAAAAGTAGGTGAAGAAGGTATAAGAAATGCTGAAGAAAATGTTGTAAAAGAAAATATTGTAACATGGACTAAGGGATACAAAGCAGAAGTATTAGATGTCGTTGGAAGAACAGGTATGAGGGGGGAGGCTACGCATGTTATTGTAAGAGTACTTGATGGTCCAGATTCTGGAAAAATACTTAGAAGAAATGTAATAGGACCTGTTAGAAAAGGAGATATAATATTATTAAGGGAAACAGAAATATCGGCTATGCCAATTGAAAAGAAAGATTAAAGATGGTTGTTAAAAATAAGTGTTCATATTGTGGAAGTGAAATAGAACCGGGTACTGGAATTATATATGCATTAAATAATGGTACTATTTTGTATTTTTGTTCAAGAAAATGTATTAGAAACTGGGAAATGAAGAGAGATAATAAAAAGCTAAAATGGACAGCCTTTTATAATAAAGTATGAATGGAAAACATCTAATACAAAAGACTTTGGTAGTATTAAAGCCAGATAGTGTTAAAAGGGGAATTATTGGAGAAATAATATCTAGATTTGAAAGAGCTGGTTTAAAAATTATGGGATTAAAGATGATAAAATTAACAAGAGAACAAGCAGAAAAATTCTATTATGCTGATGAAAAATGGTTGGAAAATGTTGGAAATAAGACAATAGCAAGATATAAAGAAATGGGACTGGATCCTGTAAAAGAATTTGGAACTGATGACCCAAAGAAAATTGGAAGTATAATAAGAGAATGGTTGATAGATTTTATAACATCAGGTCCAGTAGTTGCTATTGTATTAGAAGGTGTTAATTGTGTAGAAGAAGTTAGAAAATTGGTTGGACCTACAGAACCACTAAAAGCCCCACCAGGTACTATTAGGGGAGATTATGCCCATGTATCAATAGCTTATGCAAATTGGAATAAGATGGTTTTAAGAAATGTTGTTCATGCATCAGAAACTGAAAAAGATGCAGAAAGAGAGATATCTATAATATTTAGGCCAGAAGAAATATATAATTATGAAAGAAATATTGAAGAAGTCATCTATTAGAGATAAAATTTTGATTTTTTTGATAATATTTTCAATTTTTATGATCTTTGCATCAATAATCTATAGATATCTATTTTATCCAATATATTCTCTTAAATTACCATATATTTATAATATTTCAGATAATGAGACTGAAATTGGATATTATGAACTAAATCTAACAACTTATGATATAATTAAGATGTCGATAAATGGTGTATTTAATCCAAAAAATCTTAATTTTAGTAATCCAAATACTTCTATAGAATTTATTAATAAGGTAGATAGTTATTTATTAAATAATTCTTTATACATGGAAAATTATGAATTATATTATACAAAATTAAATATTATGTATCCTCAATATTCATTTATATTATGTATAAATAACTCTTGTGGAGCTTTTGTATTTACTAGTAAAGGAATTACAAATATACCAATTTCATATATAAATAATATAAATAATACATTGATAATTTATCTTTCGTATTCAATATCAGAGAAAATTTTGAATTATTTAAAATATGAAAAAGGAAATTTTGTAGATATAATTAAAAGTGGGTTAGAAAATGGAGAAATTAAAGTAATAAATGATAATCAATTAGTTCAAAATATTTTAAATATATACAATCTTAATATTAGTATAGAATAAAAATAACTATGTTTCAAATGGGCTAAGCGATTTTAATAATATAATAAACATAACTGTACCCATTGGTAATATTATTAATATACTCATTAGTTGTAGAAATTCTATATATTGAAAGTTTGTTCCAGAAATAGATCCCATTAATGTAGTTAATATAATTACAAATATAACCCCAACAATTATTAATGTAATATATATTTCTAAAAATACTTGCATATTATTTGAATATTCTATTATTTTTCTTTTATATTCATCAAATAATTTCTCAGCTTCATTATATAAATATTCTTCAAGATTTCCACCTTCAACTATTATAGATCTCATTCCATTTAATATTGAAGCCCATTTCTTTGACGGAGAATATTCTGCTTTTCTTTCTAATGCTAATGGTAATGATAATCCTACAGTATCTATTAAGTATATTATTTCAGATGCTTCTTTTTTTATTTCTGAAAATTCACTATATTTTGATAATAATTCAAATAATGCTTTTGGAGTTGCACCAGAAGAAACTAAAGAAGCCATATATAGCACTGCATAATATAGAGAATTATCTATTTTTCTGGCTCTATTCTGTTTTTCTATTGATGGATATTTCTTAAATAAAAATAAAGATCCAAAGAGTCCTAGGATACCAGTAAGTATTCCAAATATTAATGGAAAAATTGGATTAAAAGATCCATATACTTTTATATTATATATTAAAAGAGAAAAAAATGTTAATATTGATATAGATATAGATATTCCTATTGAATATATTTTAGCTTTATATATATACTTAGAAGGATCTTCTTTAGAATTAATTGCTAATAAATCTTTTTCTATACCACTAAAAAATTGATCAAGTATACTAGCCATATATTTAAATATTGACATCCAAAATTAAAAGTATAATGATAGTTAATACATATAATAAAAGAGTAAATCAAAGGGGATTAATTGAAAGATTTATAGATCAAATTTTTAATGTAAAGGATCCATTGCATTATAAAGAAATAAATGTTTTTGGTTCGTATATCAAGGAAGATAGGTTTATACTATATATATCTATTTTATTTGCAGCAATTATTGGAATATTTGGGATAATATTTAAATTATATGAAAATTATATAACATTTTCAATATTAATAATAGTTATATATCTTGTAGGAGGAGTTCCATACCTATTTTACAAGTATATTGAAAGCAAAATATATGAAAATATTTCTAATAATTATACATATTTTTTATCTTATTTGTCTGAAAGTTTATCATCTGGAATGACATTATTAGATGCCCTTGCATATTTATCTTCAGTAGATTTAGGATATTTATCTTTTTTAGTTAAAAAATTGTATAATTGGATTGCTTGGGGTATGCCATTTGAAAAGGCATTTACATTATTTAATATGTATTTTGAAGAACTTCCAAATATAAGAATGATTAATTATGTAATACTAGAAACATATAAAGGAGGAGGTGATATTTCAAAGGTTTTAAAAAGGTTATACAATGATTTAGAATCTATAAAGGAATTGGATGGATTAAAGAGAGCATATATATCACAACAAATATTGGTTTTATATGCTATATTTATTATATTTATTGGATTATCGATTTCTATATTAAATACAATTAAACCATTGATAATAAGTCAAATTTCTGTTTCTACTATTCATACAACATTTAATTTCTTTTCTTCTCAAATAAATTATTCATGGTTAAAATTTATTACATCTTTATCAATAATTATGGTAGGAATTTCAGCATCAATTATAATGGGTATTGCAGAAAGTGGAAAAATGAGATCTTCAGTAAAACATTTAGCAATAAATAATTTAATAGGATTGTTATCTATAGTAATTTTTGTTCTACCTTCTTTTGTATCATTTAATTTACAAGTTTTTCCAACAACTGCTTATGTATATACTCCAATAAATATACAAGTATATGGATATATTGATGCGCAACCAATAACAAATGCTCCATTAACAATATATGTAATAAATTCGGCTGGAAATTA
Organism: Candidatus Nanopusillus sp.; assembly: GCA_028275775.1. Lineage (GTDB taxonomy): Archaea > Nanobdellota > Nanobdellia > Nanobdellales > Nanobdellaceae > Nanobdella. The sequence goes on along the minus strand of JAPWTZ010000001.1, from coordinate 29,234 downwards.
TGTTTATCAGAATTTTCAAATATTACAGAATGGATATTATTCTCAATCTATTGAATTAAATAGCACTGGTACATATATTATAGAAGCAATATTAAATTATAATGGGAAAAAATATATACAAAAGCAAAACATTAATGTAACAATATGAAATCTCAAAGTTGGATTGAGGTATTAATTACACTTGCTGTATTTTTATATATCATAGTTTATATGTATCAAGATATAGTCAATGGATTATCTCAATATTCTACTGGATTATATAAAATATCGGAATATCAAAAATTATATATTAGTTCTTTTTATTTTTCTCAATTTTATAATCCTCAAATAGTATATAATTATACAGATTTTTCTTTTTCATATTATTATACTCCCGATGTTATATTTTTATCTACAAACCCATATATTTGCAATAATTGTATAGAGTTTTTTTATAATATGGGTTCAAACAATATAGAAATAATACAGAACTCTAATATAAATGTATCATCAATTTTGCAAGTTTATATTTATGGAACAACACAGAATATTAGTATAACAAACAATTCTGCATATTATAATTGCAACAATTATTTGAGTTCTTCATTTTTTAGTGTATATACAAGAACTTTCTTATATTGTTATTTTAATTTAATTGGAAATTCTAGTATTTATATAAATACAAATGAAAAATTCTTAATTATAAATAATTATAATACAGTATTATACTTGTATAATGGGGATAAAATTGTTGGTCTTCCAAACATATTAATGAACATTTATCCAACAGTATATTTAAATTATTTTCAATATTTCAATGGATCTATAAACTATATATCTTTATATGGATAATGAAAAATTTATATAAGAATCATAAATATAAATTAAATATTGTTGGGCCCGTAGCTTAGTCTGGTAAAGCGTCGGGCTTTTAACCCGAAGATCGGGGGTTCGAATCCCCCCGGGCCCGGGTTCGATTATCATAAATGATTAAGCTTATTAACAATCATAATTTTATATTGGACAATGTTTCCTAATATCTTATGGGAATAAAGAAAATACTATATTTTACTATAGTAAGTTTTCTATTGTTAATTTCTACATTTAATATATATTCACAGGTAGGAGCAGACATTGTTGGAAGTAATAGTGCTGCGGCTAAGAGCATAACATTAACTACAGCAAATTTATATTATTGTGTTGCTGCTTCTGCTGGTTCAACTCTTACTCCAAGCTTTAATGTAATGATAAATAATGGAGGTTATGCAGTAATTGGAAATTCTAGTACAAATTCATGTTCATTTACTACTACAGCTACAAGTTATGTAATTGGTGGAGTTTCTTTAAATAATTATTCTGTTCCAGTTATTTTAACTACTTTTACAAATACATATAATAGAGGAAGTGCAGTAACAGTTTCATATACTGTTTCTGGACAAAATGAGACAGTATTAATATTAATATCCTCGGGAGGAACGAAGAATGGAGGTAATATTGGTGGGATAACATTACCTACTGGATGTTCTCAATTATTTTTAACATCTTCTGGAACTGCAGCTAGTGTATACGCTGCGATATGTAAAGATTTAGCTCCAGGTACTTATAAGGTTTCATTTAACGTTGCCCCAGGTGGGGGATCAACTGAGTATGTTTCTGCATTAGTATTAGGATTTCCAGTATTTACTTTTGATATTACAGGACCAAGTAGTATAAATGTTTATACAAATTATAGTAATTCTACAACAATATATGTAAATCAATTAACTGGAAATACTGCTTTGCCAGTAACTTTATCTTGTTCAACAAGTAATTCAAATCTAACATGTTCACTATCAAGTACTCAAGTTACTCCAAATGCATCAGTAACATTAACTGTTACTGCTTTGTCTTTAATTACTCCAGGAACATATTCTGTAACAATTTCAGGTACTGCACAGAATGGAGCTACCAATTCTACTACAATTACAGTTAATGTACAACCATATTCCTTCTCTATACAAGGACCAAGTAGTATATACGTTTATACAAATTATAGTAATTCTACAACAATATATGTAAATCAACTAAATAATGGGTCACCAATACCAGTAACTTTATCCTGTTCTACAAATAGTAGCTATTTATCTTGTTCATTATCTAATACAACTGTTACTCCAAATGCATCAGTAACTTTAACAGTAAGTGCAAATAGTAATATACAACCGGGTACTTATAGTGTAACAGTAACTGGTGTTGCATCAAATGGAGCTACCAATTCTACTACAATTACAGTTAATGTACAACCGTATTCATTTACAATACAGGGACCAAGCAGTATTAATACATATGTGGGTTCTTCTAATTCGGCAACAATTAATATTACTCAATTAAATAGTGGATCTCCATTACCAGTTAGCTTATCCTGTTCTACAAATAGTAGTTATTTATCATGTTCACTATCAAGTACTCAAGTTACTCCAAATGCATCATTAACATTAACTGTTACTGCTTCGTCTTCAATTACTCCAGGAACATATTCTGTAACAATTTCAGGTACTGCACAGAACGGTGCTACCAATTCTACTACAATTACAGTTAATGTACAACCATATTCCTTCTCTATACAAGGACCAAGCAGTATCTATGTAAATGCTGGTTCTTCGAATTCTACAATAATAAATATTACTCAGCTAAGTGGTGGAGCCTCTACATCTGTTACTCTTTCTTGTTCTACAAATAATTCAAATCTACAATGTTCACTATCAAGTACTCAGGTTACTCCAAATGCATCAGTAACTTTAACAGTAAGTGCAAATAGTAATATACAACCGGGTACTTATAGTGTAACAGTAACTGGTGTTGCATCAAATGGAGCTACCAATTCTACTACAATTACAGTAATTCCTATAGTTAATCCAGAAATATATATTATTTCTCCATCTAATAATTCTGTATCAAATTACTATCAACTAAATATATCATTCTATACGAATTATCCAAATGTAAATGTAACAATAAATGGACAAACATATAATATAAGTGTAACACCAGGTAATAATATTATCCAATTAAATTATGAAAATTCATCATACAATTTACCAGGATTATATAATATTATACCAAATGGTGGAAATATAACAATAGAATTATCAACATCAAATCCCTTTGGACAAACAAATTCAACTGGAATATATGTTTATACATTACCTCCACCAACGTTTAATGTATCATATGTATATCCTACACCATCAAATGGTACACAAGAAAATATATGGTTATTAGAAGTTAGTGCAAATGTATATGATAATACATTAGGTCAGGATTATTGTCAAATACAATTATTAAATCAAACAAGTAATCAATGGATAACAATAGCAGATTCATGTTCAGATATATTATATAATGGAATATTACAACAATATGCAAAATTAGGTAGTAATGGATATTATTCAATATGGTATCGGGTATATGCATATAATAATTATGGAATAAGTCAATATACAAGTCCACAGGTAATATATATATCACAAAATGCATATAATGTATCTGTAGTAAATCCAACATTAAGTAATACACAAATACAAGGAATAATAAATTCAGCAATTAATAGTTCTACACCAGTAGTAGTATTCTCTCCAGGAGTATATTTAGTAAACTTAGTAATAAATCCACAAGGTAATAATATAACATTATTAGGACAAAATACATTATTTGAACCAGCAAATCCAGGATTGCCTGTTATAGATGTGGAATCAGCAAATGTAACAATACAGAATATAAATATTAATACAAATCTATTTGCAATAAATGTAGAAAATGGAGAATTAAATTTAATAAATGATAATATAAATTCAGGATTATTTGGAATAAATATAAAGAATCCATCAATAATAAATGTATATAATTCTACAATAAATGGAAATATAGGAGGAATATATGGTTATATACAAAATTCAACAATAGAAAATACTAATATTCAATCATCAGTATGGGGAATATATATTGATAATCCATATAATGTAATAATAAATAATTCAAATGTAAATGGACAAATATTTGGAATAGATTTTGATGGAAATGCAATAAATAATATAATAGAAAATAGTAATGTAATATCTAATATATTTGGAATAAAGATAAACAATGGAAATAACAATAATATAATAAATAATAATATACAATCAAATATATTTGGAATATATTTAACATCTTCAGGAAATAATATAGAAAATGATTATATAAAAGTAGGACAAGTATTTGGATTATATATAACCCAACCAAATAATATAATAAATGTAACAACAAATGGAGGATTATTTGGATATTATTTAACAGGTAATGCAACAAACATATCATTATATAATTCACAATTAGGTATAGAAATATATGGAAGTGGATATATAGATAATTTAACAACATCTACAGGAAGTGTAAATGTATATTATAATAATTCACAAGGATTCATAAATAGTTTAAGCAGTGTAATATCTAGTACAAATGTAAATAACACATTATATAATTATTATGCAGGAATATCAATAATAGGAAATATAAATGGAAATGTTACATTTATTGATCTACCACCTGCTAATAGTTATATTGTGGAAAAGATAGTAGGAGGTAATGGAAATATAATATCTACAAATAATACATTTATACCCCAAGGATTTGGAAATTATGAACTATTTTATTCATAAATTTTTTTGATAATTTTTCTTTATGAGTTTAGATACTCTAATATTAGCGGGCGGTTTTGCTAAGAGATTTAAACCTTTATCAGATTATGTACCAAAACCATTGTTTCCAGTGGGAGGTGTACCTTTAATATATTATATAATAGAAAAAGCATTAGAAACAGGTTCAGATGAAATAATTATATCAACAAATAAAAAATATGAAAATCATTTTAGACATATTCTAGCAGCATTATATTCTTTTTATGAACCATATCAAATTGGAAAAATAAGATTAGTAATTGAACCATCAAATTCTGAAGAAAATAAGCTAGGATCAATTGGAGGTTTACATTATGCAATAAAAGAAATGGGCATAAATAATAATCTATTAATATTATTGGGAGATAATTTGTTTAGCTTTAATTTAAATAAAATAATTAAATTGGGGAATGAAAATAATTCTATAGCTTTGGCAGTATATGATATAAAGAATTATGATGATGCAAAAAATTATGGAGTAGTAAAAATAGAAAATAATATAATAAAAGAATTTTATGAAAAGCCTCAAAATCCATTATATACTACAATATCTACTGGAATATATTATATTCCAAAGGAGAAATTATATCTATTAGATGAATATATGAATTCTAATTATAGTAAAGATTCTATGGGAAATTTCTTTGAATATTTAATAAAAAGGGGAGAAAAATTATATGGATATGTATATAATGATGATAATGAATATTGGTTTGATATTGGTACAATAGAATCTTATCAAAAAGCAAACAATTTTGCAAATGAAAAAGGTTTATATAGAAGATGGATATGGCCATAAATAAAAGTTTTTCTTATAAATTATTTTTAAATGATGAGATCTCCAATAATTGTTGTTTTAGGTCATGTTGGAGCTGGTAAAACTTCTTTATTAGATAAGATTAGAAATACATCTTATACAAAAAAAGAGGCTGGTGAAATGACCCAACACATAGGAGCTACAGAAGTATCAATTGATGTAATTAAAGAAATATCAAAACCATTATTAAATATGTTTAAATTTGATCTAAAAATTCCTTCTTTATTATTTATTGATACTCCTGGTCATGAAGTATTTAGTAATTTAAGAAAAAGAGGTGGATCTGTTTCAGATTTAGCAATTATTGTAATAGATATATTGGAAGGATTTCAGAAACAAACATATGAAGCAATAGAAATATGTAAACAATTAAAAGTACCATTTTTAATTGCATTAAATAAAATAGATAAAATAGATGGATGGAAACCTTATGAAAATAAACCATTTTTAGAAAGTATAAAATATCAGGATCAAAAAATAATAAACAAATTAGAAGAATATACATATAATATTGTAACTAAATTATATGAATTGGGATTTGATTCTGATAGATATGATAGAGTAAAAGATTTTAGAAGACAGGTTGCAATTGTTCCAATTTCTTCAAAAACTGGAGAAGGTATTCCAGATTTATTATTATTAATTGCAGGACTTTCTCAGAGATATTTAGAAGAAAAATTAAAAATAAATGTTGAAGGAAATGGTATTGGAGTAATATTAGAAGTAAAAGAAGAAAAAGGTTTGGGTAGTGTAATAGATGTAATATTATATGATGGTAAAATAAAGAAAGGTGATAAAATTGCTTTTTTATCAAAAGATGGTATTAAAACAACAAAAGTGAAATTAATATTAAAACCAGCACCTTTAACAGATATTAGATTTGCTAGTAGAAATAAATTTAAAGAAATAGATATTGCATATGCAGCATGTGGTATAAGAATATCGGCAGATGGATTAGATAATGCTCTACCAGGTTCTACAATCTATGTATATAATGATGAAAAAGAATTAAAGGAAATAGAAGAAAAATTAAAAAAGGATATTGAAAATATAATATTTCAAACTGATAAGGAAGGTATTATTGTTAAAGCAGATACTTTAGGATCATTGGAAGTATTAGTAAAAATGTTAAGAGATAGAAATATTCCAATAAAAAAGGCAGATATAGGGGATATAAATAAGGAAGATGTAAATATAGCATTATCTATGAAAGATAAATATCCACAATATTCTGTAATAGTTGGATTTAATATCGGAATAAATAAGAATGATGAAGAATATGTGAAATCTTCAAATATAAATTTAATAATATCAAATGTTATATATGATTTAATTGAAAAAATTGAGAAATATATTAATGAGATAAAATATAATAAAGAAAAGATATTAAGAGAATTGCCACCAATAGGAAAGATAAAAATATTAAAGGGAAATATATTTAGAAGATCAAATCCTGCAATTGTTGGGATTGAAGTTTTAGGAGGGGAAATAAGAAAAGATATATATTTAATTAATTTAGATGGAAAAATAATTGGAAAAATTTTGGCGATACAAAAAGAAAAAAAGAATATAGATGTAGCTATGAAAAATGATAAAGTTGCTATATCTATAGATGATGCAGTAGTTGGAAGAAATTTATTTGAAGATGATATATTATATACTTTTATATCCGAAAATGATTATAGGAAATTTAAAGAAAATAAGGATATTTTAAATGATGAGCAAAAAGAAATATTAAAAGAAATAGCAAATATAATGAGAAAAGAAAATCCTGCCTGGGGTTTATAATTTTTTAATTTTACTAAATTTTCTTTTATATTCCCTATTTGTATTTTCTAAAATATGGGAAGGTTTCGATAATGAAGGTATAGTATCTACATCAAAGAAATCTTTTAATATATTTTCAATGCTTTCCTTATCTATATTTATATTTTGACTAGGTAATTTTGAATAAATTATGTTTATTGTAATATCTTTTGGGACTTTAAAAAAGTATAGTGGTTCTAATTTTAGTAAACTAAATATATCAAATTTTTTATCTGAGAAAAAAGAGAAAAATAATGGATAATTTTCAATATAAGTTCTAGGAATAAATCCAAAATAAAAAGGATATGATACCTTTAAATTCATATAGGTATTTATATTTAAATCATAATCTATTATACTTATTGCATTTGTATTTGGTAAATTTAATATTATCCCATTGAAAAAATTTGGAAATTCGTCATCTTGTTCAATGTGTAATAGCTCTTTCATAATAAATTTAAAGTATTTGTTATATAAAAATTTTTCATTAAAGAATAAAAATATTTTCCATAATTGATATAAAATGGCAAACAAGAGAAAAGAAATTATATTTAAAGTTGTAGTATCAGATCCAAAGACTGGAAAGTCTATTCAAGTACAAACAAAAGATGAATCTTTAATAGGTAAAAAAATTGGGGATATAATTGATGGATCAATAATTAATTTAGATGGATATAAATTAAGGATAACTGGTGGTTCTGGATTTGAAGGTGCTCCAATAGTAAATTATGTTGAAGGAATGGGTAAAAAATATGTATGGTGGTATAAAAATAAAAAAGTAAGGATTAAAAAATTGGTTAGGGGAAATACAATATCTCCAGAAATTGTACAAATAAATACTAAAATAGAAGAATATGGAAATAAAGATTTTAATCAAATATATGAGGAATTTAAATCTCAAAAATCTCAATGATAATTTCTCTAGGAATAGAATCTACTGCTCATACATATTCAATTGGAATTATTGATGAAAATGGAAATATATATTCTAATGAAAGGATAATATATAAAAGTGAAAAGGGAGGAATACATCCAAGAGAAGCTGCTGAATTACATTCAAAAGAGAGTATTAATATTTTAAAAAATTCTGTATGGAAAGCTGGATTTATTTTTAAGAAATTAAAAGAAAAATTTTATATTGTAGATGCATTATATGAAATAAAAAATAAATTAGAAGGATCTGAAGAAATATTTTATGATGAGCCATGGAATAGAAGAAGGTATATAATATATAATGATAATAAAATATGGGTTGAAAATAATAAAATAGTTTCTAATAATAAAGAATTGGAAAATAATTTAAATTTATATATAAATAATTTAAATAGTTTTGAAAGAAAAATAAATTTAGTTTCATATTCTGCAGGACCTGGTTTATATCCAACATTAATTCAGGCATATTTTAGTGGCAAATTATTTTCTAAAATATTTAATTCAAAATTAATTGGGGTAAACCATTTAATAGCACATGCTGAAATTGTAAAATTGTATAATAAATTTACTGATCCTTTAATTTTATTAGTTTCAGGAGCGAATACAATGTTATTATCATTTGAAGGAAATAAATATAGAATTGTTGGAGAGACATTAGATATGGGTGTAGGAAATTTTTTAGATAAAGTTGGTAGATTATTAAATATTGGATTTCCTGCTGGTCCAAAAATTGAAGAATTATCAAAAAAAGGAAAAAATCTAATAAAATTACCATATTCTGTTAAAGGAATGGATATACAATTGGGAGGAATATATACATATATAAAAAATTTAATAAAAAGAGAAAATATTAATATAAATGATTTATCATATTCTATTCAAGAATATGTATTTTCAATGTTAGCAGAAATATCTGAAAGAGGGTTGTCTTTATTAGATAAAAAAGAATTTGGATTAACTGGTGGAGTTGCTGTAAATAAAAGGTTACAAGAAATTTTATATTTAATGTGTAAAGAAAGGAATGTAAAATTTGGAACTGTTCCTTTAGATTTAGGAAATGATAATGGTGCAATGATTGCATGGACTGGAATTTTATGGTATAAAAATAATATGAATATAATTGATGGAATTAATCCATATTGGAGGCCTGAAGATATTGAATATAAAATTTAAATATTATATTGCTAATCATTATAATATAATGGTGGACCAGAACACCTTGCTTGAATTAATAAAATTGAGAAGCAATGCAAGAAGAAAAAATTTGGGAAGTAATACAAAAGCAATAAGAAATCTAAGAAAGAAAATGGCTAAAGAAAATATTGTTGTGGGATGAAAAAGAAACTTTTCTCAGGTCTTCCAATAGATTTAGAGAATACAACAAAGGAAATAGAGAAGGAGTTTCAGAAGATTATTGTAAGAGCTGAAAAAAGGAGTTATGGAAAAATTGTCACAATTATAGAAGGTGTAGATCCATCTATTGCAAAAGAAACATTGAAGAGTTTAAAACAAAAGTTGGGTTGTGGAGGAACATATAAAGATAATTTAATAGAATTGCAAGGAGATCATAGAGAAAAAATAAAGAAATTATTATTAGATTTAGGTTTTAAAGAAGAAAATATAGAAATATCTAATGAAATTGAATAAATATTTTTTATCTTATGAATTTATCGGATTAAATGTAGAAGTATATGATTGTAAAATAAAAAGTTTAAAAGGTATATATGGAGAGATAATAGATGAAACAAAAAATACATTTTATATAAAGAGTAAAGATAAAATATATATAGTTCCAAAGAGTATATCAAAATTTATTTTTTATTTTAATGATTATTCAATTTTTTTAGATGGAAAATTAATAAATGTAAGACCATGGGAAAGATTAAAATTAAATATAAAGAAGAAGGTATAAGGTTTATATATTACTAAAGATTTTAAATATATTATGAAAATAAAAGCTGTATCTCCTTTGATTGCAACAATTATATTAATTGCTCTAACAGTAGCTTTAGGTGCAATTATAGTTGGATGGGCAAAGGGTTATGTAAGTAATCAAGTTACAAATCTAGGTGCTCAAGTCGAAATATTACAAGTAACTTATAATAACTCAAACGGTAATATAGAAATTTTAGCCCAAAATATAGGATCTACTCAATTAGTTGCAAATAATCTTTTAGTAGAATTTTCCTCTATCAACGGAAATAGTCAAAAATGTCCTGTAGTTTTAAGCGGAAATGCTCAAGGATATTTAGAATGTTACATATATAATATAACAAATCCATCATCTGGTAATTCATATATAAATGGTACAATACCTCAAAATTCAATATTTCAAATAAATATGACCGTTAATATGAATAGTTTTGGAATATCTTCTTTGAGTGGTTCTACTATTTATGTATATTATTATGATAATCCAGTATCTACTGGATATACACTATCGTGATTTACTTTTTAGTAGTTAATTAAAAGAATAAATGACTTCTATAAATATTTTTATTTATGGAAATTAAATCTGCAAAAGCAAGAGTAGTTTTAAATTCTAGAGGAGATCCCACATTAGAAGTTGAAATAAATGGTTATTCAGAAGCTGCACCTGAAGGAGCAAGTAAAGGTTCTGGAGAAGTTACATATTTAGATCCAAAAAAAGCTGCAGAATTATTTAATAATGAATTAGTAGATTTTCTGAAAACATTTGATATAGCATCTTTAGATGATTTAAAAGAATTTGAAAATGAATTTGAATCAATTGGAGGAATAAAAAGATATGGGGGTAATACATTAATTGCTACAGAATATGCTATATTAAGGGCATGGTCCAATTATGAAGGAAAACCAATTTATCAATTTTTTAATAAAAATCCAAAAATAAATATAAGAATATTGGCAAATGTTGTTGGTGGTGGTGCACATGCAAAAGGTAGAAGTACAAATATTCAGGAATTTTTAGTTTCTCCTGATACAGATAATTTACCTTTATCTATCTTTATTGCATCATATATACATAAATTATTGGGAAAAAGATTGGAATTGTTGGATGATAAATTTTTATATGGAAGAAATGATGAGGGTGCATGGACAACATCACTTGAAGATGAAACAGTATTTAATATAATAAAGATGGTATTTGATGAAGTTAAAGTAGATTATAATATAAAAGTTGATCTTGGAATTGATTTTGCTGCAAGTCAATTATATAAAGATGGTTCTTATAGATATAAAAATAAAGTATTTTCTAGAGAAGATCAAATAAAATATGTAAAGTTTCTTATAGATACATATGATTTATTTTATGTTGAAGATCCATTATATGAAGAAGATTTTGAAGGATTTGCAGAAATAAATAATAGTACAAAGAGTTTAATTGTTGGAGATGATTTAACTGTAACAAATATAGAAAGAATAAAGAAATCTTTAATATATAAATCAATTAAGGGTGTTATAATAAAACCAAATCAAATAGGTTCAATTGTTAAAGCATATGAAGCTGTAAAATTTTGTAAAGAAAATGGTCTTATACCAATATTATCTCATAGATCTGGAGAGACTGAAAGTAATATATTAGCACATTTGGCGGTTGGATTTGAAGTTCCATTTGTAAAATTTGGAATTGTAAATGGAGAAAGAATTGCAAAACTAAATGAACTAATTAGAATATATGAAAGTCTAAATAAATAACTTAAACCATTTTTTATATTCTTCGGGTACTTCAATTAATCTTAAATTAATTAATGTATCTAAAATTCCCCAAATATAATTTTCCAATTCAAATGCTTTTACAAAATCTTTTTTCTCATAAAAATATTTTAAATCTTTATAATAAGATATAAGGAAATCTTCAAACCTATTATCTAAAAATTTTATATTCTTAAATATTAATTCCAATTTTTTATATTCTCTATCTAAATAATAAAAGAATTCCTCTTTATTTATTTCCATTTATATACTTTATTTAAAATTTTAATAAATGGATCTTGTAGATATTTTATCTAAATTTAGTATTGAAGAAATATTATATTTTGAAGAAAATTATGATTTACAATATAAATATTTAAGATTTTTATATAAAAATATAAAAAATCAGGATTTATTTTTGAAGCTTATTGTAATAAATTCTTTATTAGCATTTCAATTATCATATAAAGGAGAAAAATTCTGGAAAATATTTTCTATATATTTTTCTAAGCATAATGATGATATATATAACAATTTTTTATCTTTTATAGATTTATATAATAGAAGATATAAAGAAATAAAAATAAAAAGATTGAATAGAATTTATAATTGGATTAAAGACAAAGATCTATTAATTTATAAAGATGATTTAGTTAAATTTAATTCGGAAATTGCAAAAGTGATGGGACAAAATATTTATGATAAGACGATAGTATTTTCAACAAAAATTTATGGTTATGGATTGAGGATTATTGGATATAAAATAATATTCCCATTTGAAATATTTATACCAATAGATAATAGAATTGGAAAAATTAGCAAAGATAAAAATTATTGGATAAAATTATCAAAAGAAACAAATATACCATTATTACATATAGATTCATTAATATGGATTACCATGGGATTGGATAATGATAAAATAGAAAGGATAAAAAATAAAGAGCTTAAAAATAAAATTAAATTATTAAAAAATTATTTAGATAATATTATTAATAATTAAAAGGCCATCTGTAATATATAATATATCTCTAGCAATTTTTTCCTCATTTATTAATTTTGAATCAAAATCTGATCCAATTTTTCCATTTCCAATAGATATTTTTTCAGTTGGGGATAATAAATATTTATCATATTCTAATATAAATTCTTCAGATTTTTTTAATAAATATCCTAAATATATTAGTTGATTTAGACCATAAATTTTATTTTTATCACTTAAATCATTAAAATTATATATATATAAATTAATATTACTCTCCATTAATTTTATTTTATTATCTTTTATTAATAATGTAGCTTGCCAATTCTTTTTATAATCTTTATAATTTGATGATGATATTGTTTTATTATTATATTCCAATATCATCTTTTCTTTTTCTTTTTTTATTGTTACTTTACCTTCTTCCAAAGATAACTTTAACCCCATACCCAATATATCCATAAACTATTTATAGAAAGTGAGATATAAAAAGATTATTAAAAATTTATTAAGTAATCTATATATATGCCGCCGTAGCTCAGTTGGTAGAGCAGCCGGCTGTTAACCGGCAGGTCGTGGGTTCAAGTCCCACCGGCGGCGCTATTCATTATAATATTTATATAATAGTTCTCTATTTGCTTCTAGTTGTATATTCTTAATATTTAGATAATCTGCAGCAGATAAAAACTCTGTACCATAATTTTTTCCAATTTCATTTAAATTTCTTAAGATTTCTATATAATTTAGAGATCTTGCCATATGATGGTCAATTATTATTTTACTAACTTTTGTGTTTTCTAACAAATTTTCAATATTTTTATAGAATATTTCATTATATGAAATGTCCCATTTTTTATGATAAAAAGGAGGACCAGACAATATAATGTAATCTGGATTCTTTTCTATTATATAATTTAATGTAGAATCTGTTAGAATACCTTGAATATCTGATCCAAAAAATAAAGATTTATTTTTGTATTCAATATATGCACCAATTACATAACCTAGGTTTGAATTTTCTATTCCATGAAATAATGGTGGAGATATTTCTATATAAGTATTGTTAAATTCAAATGATTTATTATCTCCAATAATTATTTCAGATTTATCTTTTATTTTTTCATATACTCTTCTTCCCCTTTTTCTTTGAGAATTATTTATATAATTATTAAAATCCTTTATAATCAACTTTTTATTATACAATATCTTGAAATGTTCTTCTTTTGGATTTGGGCAATGATCCCAATGATAATGTGTAATAATTATTAAATCAATATCTTTTGATAGTTCAATTATTTCTTTTTTCCTATTTTCTAATTCTTCTAATTCAATTCTATGAGGTTTTAGATTATATCTATAAGGAGCAATTGCAATAGATGGATCTATAAATATCTTAATATCAGTTCTAACAATTGTTGCCATAGATCTTGTTGAAAATGAATCATATGCAACTGGTATTATTATCATTAAAAAATATTAATAAAAAAGTTAATAAACAGCTTCTCCTATTTCTTCAATAAATTCCTTTTCAAGATATTCAAATGCATTTGTAATTTTTGATGGATTCATTCCATATAGTCTAATTCTATTATCTTCACCTATCTCAAATATAAATCCAGAATATTCTTTATATTTTCCATTTATAATTTCAACAACCTTCTTTACAAATATTTCTCCAGGTATCTTTGGATATTCTTTTAATTTGCTTCCCATTCCTTCTTCTCCAGTTTTTATAGTATCTGGAGATAGTGCAATAAGTCTTCTTTTTCTATTGTTTACTTCGTCATCATATTTTAACCTAGCTACATATCTATCTAAAGCAGCTTTAGTAATTTCATATATGGGATCCACTTTCTCTACATAATATGCAGAAATAGACACCATATATATAGTATCTAAAATAAGATTATTCCTTAATAGTTCAATATCTGTTGCTATTATAGATTCTACATTTGTTTCCCAAGCTTTTCTTATTTCTTCTATGTTATATTTTGATATATCTCCTCTATAATCATATAAAATTCCAATATTGTAGAATACTGTTACTTTATATCCTTTATTTACATATTCTTTTATTTTTCCTACTATCTTTTTTCTATCTTCATCCTTTGTCAAATCTCCAACTACATAGTCATCTATTTTTCCTTCATTTTTCATTTTAATTAATACATCTTCTTTTCTTCCATTTCCAACAACAATATATCCATTCTTTTTTAGTTCTTCAGCTAATAATTTACCAACACCACCAGTAGCTCCTAATAAAATTATAACTTCTTTCTTTTCTTCATTCATCATAATTTCATCAAGCTTCATAGTGATAATAAATTATCAATATATTCTAAAATGGCTTTTTTCATATTCTCTCTTTCTAAATCATTAAAGAATTTTTCAATTGGTTCTTTTACATTTTTATCTACTTTACTAGAATATGCATAAATTATCTGTCCATTATTATATAAAAATCCAGTTAAATAGTATCCTTTTTCTTCATATTCTTCTATATTTGTTGTATATATTGATTTTGGATATTTCTCATTATTTTCATTTCTTTTATATTCAAATGTATAAATTTTACAATCTAGATTATTTAATATACATAAATTTTTGATAAACCTTTCAGAATATTTGGGTATCTTTAATTTTAATATTTTATCTTTTGATCTATATCCGATAATTGTTGTGTATAAATTATTTTTACTATCTTTATGTATAAAAGATGAAGCAAAACCAGAAATTTTTATCCCATGGTTTTCCCATATTTTAAATATTTTACTTGAAGTTGGCAAATATATAACAAAATCTGCAGCTACAGGTATATCTTGTTTTAAGAAATAATAATAAAGTTTTTTGGCAATTCCTTTGTTAGAGTGATTTTTATCCACAACAGTATAAAAATTATACCATATTCCATTTATAGATGTCCAATGAGACAATCCAACTATTTGACCATTTTCTATATATAAAAGAATAATATCTCCTTTGTCTAATAATTTTTTTACATAATTTTCTTCATAAATTTTATATGAATTTTTCCCTTCATCTTCAAAATCGAAATAAAACCTATTTTCTTCAATATTTCTTCTAATAAATTCTACAATATTCTTTATATCATTATAATCAGCCCTTTTAATATATTCATTTATACTCATGATTATTACATATTAAGGGAAAGGTATATAAAGATAACAGAGTTATATATACTTCAATATTTTTGCAGTTTTTTCATCCATATAATATGCTTCTATCCCCATATTTCTTAATCTCTTAGCAAAATATCTAGATAATATTCCCTTTTCACATATTAATAAATATTTCTTACCTTTTTCAAAATTATATTTAGAAAATTCTTCAGATCTAACAATTATTAGATCTTTTTTATCCGGAATTTTTAAATTAAATTCTTCAATATTTATGTTATTAATTTCCCTAATTTTTTCAATTTCTTTATCAAAATCTATATTTAATTTATTTAGTTCAGAAATTACTATATCAATTTTTGGTTTTGTTACTGGATGATTTTCGATTTTACATATTTCAGGTGCTCTTATATCATATATGCCAATTTTCCTTGATAAATCCAATATTTCACTTTTATTAAATCCAATTAATGGTCTTAATACTAAAATATCTACAAGATTATCTAATACTTTTAATGATTCAATTGTTTGTGAAGAAACCTGTCCTAAAGATTCTCCGGTAACTATACAATCATAATAATTTTTCTTTGCAAACTTTTCTGCAATTTTATACATTATCACTTTAAATAATATTTGTCTATATCCTTCTCTTACATTAAATAAATATCCTATATCTAAATTATATACATATAATTTCGAATTTGGAAAATACTCTCTTAATTTATTATATACATTATATACATATTGTAAATAAATATCCCCCGCAATATTAATAAATAAAAAATCAATTTTTAATCCTCTTTTTGAAATAATATATGAGGCTACTGAAGAATCTGATCCACCAGAAAATAATAAAATTCCTTTTCCTTCAGATCCTTCAGGTAATCCTCCAGGTCCATTAATTATTTTATCATAAATAAATGTATAATCTCTATGAATTTCAATATATAATATTTTTTCAGGATTTTTTAAATCAACTTTTAATTTATATTTATTTAAAATTTCTTCTCCAACAATTTTATTAACTTCTATAGATTTATAGGGAAAGCTTTTATCAACCCTTTTTGTAGATACTTTAAATCTACTAATATTTCCAATAAAGTTATTAAAAAATTCTAAAGATTGTTTTTTTATATTTTCTATTGATGTTTCAAAATAAATAGATGGATATATATTTTTTATTCCAGGAATATTTTTTAATATATTTATCCACTCATCTTTATAACCCCATATTATTATTCTACCTCTTCTATTTTCTATTTTATCAAAATTTATCCTATTTTTAATATCATTTATTAATATATTTATCATTTTTTTCTTTACTTTTTCAGATTTTGTCCATATTTCATCAATACCAATCAATATACAATTATACATAATATTTTTATTATAAGAAATTATTATAATGTTATGTTAATATTATATTCAAAATATTTATTATATCATAATGATCCAAATCATATAGAAAATAATAGAAGATTGTTAGCAATAAAAAGATTAATAAAAAATAATTATAAGAAAATAGGAAGGATAAGGAAAGATATATACAGATATATAAATTATGCACATAGTTGGAAATATATTAGAATTATAAAAAGAATTTGGAAAAATTCATATAAAAGTAATAGAATTATTTATTTAGATTCTGATACATATATATCTCCTTTATCCTTTTATTCAATCCTTAAATCCGTTGAAGGTGTATTAGAAAGTATAGAAATAAATGAGAAATATATATTTGTACCTACAAGACCTCCAGGTCATCATGTTCCAAGAAATCCTTTAAATAATGATAAAACTTTAGGATTTTGTATATTTAACAATATTGCAATTGGTGGAATGTATGCAAGAAAAATATATAAAAATGTATTAATTTTTGACATAGATCTACATCATGGAAATGGAACTCAGGATATAATTGAAAATAAGAAAAATATCTATTATATATCTACTCATGCAAAAAATATATATCCAAATACTGGTTTAGAATCCGGAAATAATTATTTTAATTTTCCATTAGATTTTAATATAGATGATAATTATTATATTAATTTATTAAAGAATAAAATATTTCCCTTAATTGAAGAAATAAATCCAGAAATTATATTAGTATCTTTAGGATTTGATATGCATAAAAAAGATCCTTTATCAGTATTTAATATTACATTAAAGTCATATGAATATGTTTTTAATTATTTAAAAAAGTTCAATAAGATTATATATGTACTAGAAGGTGGATATAATGAGAGAGTAATTTATAATGGTATAAATAAATTATTAAAGATATATGGATAAGTTCTATTTAGGATTCTCAATATCATCATTTCAAACAGAGGGAAATTATAATAATCAGGATTGGTATTATTTTATTAAAAAAGGAAAGTTACCAGAAATAGATAATGCATGTAATTTATGGGAGAGATATTTTGATATAATTCCAATATTAATTGATCTAAATGCAAATGCTTTTAGATTTTCAATAGATTGGGCTAGAATATATCAGAATAAAAATAAGATAGATTATTATAGTATGAAAAGATATGTAGAATTTACTGATAAATTAATAAAAAATAATATAGAACCATTTATAACTTTATGGCATTATGTCAATCCTTTATGGTTTTATAATTTAGGAGGATGGGAAAATAAAGAAAATATAGAATACTTTATTGATTATTCATATTTTATAATTGATACATTTTCAAAATTGGGGGTTAAGTATTTTATATCATTTAATGAACCATGGGTATATATATTATCTTCTTACGTTTTTGGTAAATGGCCTCCATTTAAAAAAGTAAATTCAGTAGAAGATTTAAAGAACGCAATATCGATATTAGATAATATATTTTATGCAAACAAAGAATTATATAAGATAACAAAAGAATTTAATGTTTATTTAATATATACAGAAAGTTTATCATTATTAAAATTGCCATTTAACTTTTTATTAAAAGATATAATAAGTTCAAATATTCATTTAATTTTTCCAAAAGAAATAGATTTCTATGGAATAAACTATTATGGTATATATAAAGATATAAAGGATATAGATGAGAGAAAACCATCTTTTAGTGTATCTATATTAGATGACATCTTAAAGAACTTGGATAAACCTATATTTATAACAGAGAATGGAGTAAATACTGAAGATGAATTTTTAAGAGTTAGAATTATTAAAAGATATTTACATTATTTTGTAAAAAATAGAGAAAGGTATAACATAAAAGGATACTTTATATGGTCTTTGATGGATAATTATGAGTGGGATTTTGGATATAATGCAAAATTTGGAATATTAAATAGAAATTTATCAAAGAAAGATTCATATTATGAGATAAAAGAAATATATAGAAAATTAAATCAAAAGCTTAATATATCCAAGTAAAGGTATTCTTAATATCCCAATTCCAATAATTCTACTTGGATCCATATTATTTTCTCCTTCAAATATTATTGGTCCCGGATTATTGTCACCCATAATTATAAAATTACTATTATTATAACCAACTATTCTATGAAAAATATCTTCATTTTTATACAAAGATATTCCTTTATATAAAATTACATCGCCAATTTTTAAATATTTTGTATTAATTGGTAAAATTATTACTATATCTCCGACATATAATCCATTTGGATATGGAAATTGAGAAAATTCTTGTTTTGTAATATTATATTGTTCATATCTTTGGAAATTAAAATAATAATGCTCCATGCTTGGAGATACAATTACTGAAAATAATGGTGGATATACAATTTGAATAATAAAATATACAATAAATATAAATATTATAAATAATATGTCACTTAAATAATCATCTCCCAAAAATATTCTTAATACTAGTTTCTTTATTTTTTCAATCATATACTCTCCATGTATATCCGCATTTTACACATCTATAAAATTTTGTTTCACCTTCATCTCCAGCTCTTGTTTGAATAGACCAGAAATATGCTCCCTTATTTCCACATCTGGGACATACAATTTCATTATCAATTGGATATAAATTATAATTTTCTTCCATAATTGTAATTTCTGAAGATTTATTTATATTTTCTGTAAGTAACAAAGAATTTTCATCTTTTATTTTTTCTTTATATCCACAATTTGGACATACTAAATAATTATTTTCTTTTTTCATTAAGCTTCCACATTTTGGACAAAATTTCATAAAAATATTTTATTTTATAGAAAGATTTATAAACCTTCTATCCTTTTATTTATTTCTAAAAATATTCCAAATAGGGTAATAAAGGATAAGGTAATTAATATATTTATTTCAAATGAAAAACTATTTATAATATTTTCTAATTTATAATTAATAGTTTGATTATATTGATTTAAATATTCATTTATTGTTGAATTTAAGCTATTTAAGAATGTTTGATTTACATATGTTAAATTGTTATATAATATATATACTCCATTTGTATCACCTTCATTTTCTAAAATATTTATTGCTGTTTCATAACCACCAATATATGTATTTAATAATTGATATTCATATATCTGATATAGATCCTTTATGTTTGAAATATAAAGACTTTCTAATTTATTATGTATAAATTGATTTACTATATTAATAAATATTGAATTGTTAAGAACAATAAACAAAATAGATAAAAAGTAGATTATCATTGCAAAAAAAGAATATTCTACTTTTATTATTTTAAATATAAAGAATAATGAAATCGTTATATATATGTTTATAAAATTCTTAAACAATAAAAGACCAATAGAATAAAATATGATTCCGATAATTAAATAAAAGGTTTTATTTTTTATTTCTCTTGAAAAATATGTTCCTAAATAAAATGTTATTAAAAAAGATAATAAACTAATTGATAATATAAATAAAAGACTATAATTTATTGATGAATATAATAAATTATTTATTAAATCTAAGAAATATATATAAGAAAAGTATAAAGCTATAGAAGATTCTATGTAAAAAACTGATGATAATATATGATTTTTAATCATAAACTAGTTTTTTAATAAAAATTTTTAAAGGTATTTTAATAAAGTATGAAAAATGGATTTATATCCAATAATATTGGGGATAATTCAAGGTATAAGTGAATGGTTGCCAATAAGTAGTAAAACACAAATTCTAATAGCCTCAAATTATTTACTAAATATTAGTCCATATATTGGATATACATTCGGATTATTTATGGAAATTGGAACAGTATTTTCTGCTCTATTATACTTTAGAAAAGATATATATCAAATATTAAAGGATAAAAAAATGTTATACTATATAATTATTGCAATATTTTTTACAGGATTGATTGGTGCTCCTTTATATATTATTTCTGATAAATTATTGGAAAATACATATAATACGTCAATACCAATGATAATTTTGGGATTAATACTTATTTTAGATGGAATTTATATATATTATACAAGAAATAAAATAAAAATAAAGGATAAAAAGGATCTTAATTTAAGGGATATAATAATTATTGGAATTGCACAGGGCCTTGCTGCTCTACCTGGTGTTAGCAGATCTGGAATTACAATATCTACTATGTTATTAATGGAATATGATCCAAAATTTTCTTTTTCTCTTTCATATATTTTATATGTACCAGCAGCTCTTGGAGCATTTTTCTTAACTATATTAACTTCTAAATCTAATATTATGTATGTAGCATCTAATATAGGATATTATGGAATTTTAACTGCAATAATTGTTTCATTTATTGTAGGCTATTTAACTATTGGTATTTTAATGAAATTAGCAAAAAGTAAAAAGATATATTATATTGACTATATACTTGGTAGTATAGCAATAATAGTTAGCCTAATAGGTTTAATATATAGTTAAAATATAATAATTTATATATTTAAATTGAAACATATTATACATGGATTGGAGGAAGATTTTGTTGGGTATGTTAATTATACCAATAATGTTAGAAATTTATTCACAGCAGCCAATAGTTGGATATCCAACAGTAATAAATAATCAAATTAATATATCTAATCCAAATAGTTATGCAATATATGAAATAAATATATATAATCCAACAAATTATACATACTATTATGATATTTCACCATTATCATCTCAATGGTTCTTTATTATAGGAGAAAATAATACATTAGTTTCTGGATATTTATATCCTGGTCAATTAGAGGAAATAGAAATATATATGAGACCCCTGGGTTTTATTAATCAAATACCAGAAATAGTTGTATATTTGCATAATCTAAATATTACCTCAGAATATTATTCGGATATAATCCAATTTACTCCAGTATTATATTATAGTCAACCAATTGTAACAAATTCAACTATTATTTTACCATTATCAATAAACTTTGAATTATCAAGTTCAACAGTAGCTCAAAATAGTTTCATATATTTAATAGGAATAATAAATAATCCAAACAATTTCAGTCAATATTTATCAATTAATATATCTTCTGATTTTAATTTTTCAGCATTTTATAATGAAACATTAAGTCCGGGAGTAAATATATATCAATTTCCAATATTTATATCGAATAATGTTTCTATAGGAGAACATCATTTAATAATATATTCAAATAATTATACATATTATCTAAATTTCACAGTTTTTCAATTAAATACAACCCCAATAATAGAAATAACTAAAAATGGATTAGAATATATAATAAATATAACAAATCCATACAATTATCCAATCAATTATACATATTATTTAAAAAGTTATTATGGAATATTTTCTACATTTTATCCAAACCAATATTATACTGGCAATATAAATGGATCTAAATATGCAATATATAATGTGTTTTTATTACCAGGACAATCTTATATAATATACGAAAACTTTAACTATCTATTATTAGCAGAAATTATAGCTTCAGTACTCCTAATATTATTTATAATATTCTATATATTCTTAAGAGATAATATAGAAATATCAAAAGAAATATTGAGGATTGATTTGGATAAAGAAACAATAGATGTAACAATAAATATAAAAAATAAAAGTATATTTCCATTAAATCAGGTTAAATTAATAGATAGGGTAAACGGACCATTAAAAGTAAAAGAATATAAAATTGTAGAACCATCTTCAGTTTATAAGGTAGATAATAATTATAGTTTAAACTGGAAATTTGATAATATAAGAAGAAATGAAGAAATAGTTATTTCTTATACATTAGAAGCAAAAGATATAAAAGAATATAAAAATATAGAATTGCCAAGAGCAGAATTAAGATATAGATATTTAATTTGGGATAGAGTTAAATATTCTAATGGATTAATTATAAGAATTACAAAATAATTTCCACTTTTTAGTTAATCTTTAACCTTTTATTTTTAGGTATATATTATCTATATCATGGAGGATCTAAGAACTGGTTATCAAATTACATGGTGTCCTGGATGTACAAACTTTGGTATATATACAGCAATAATTTCTACTTTAAAAGAATTAGAATCTGAAGGAAAAATTGATAGAAGAAAGATTGTATTTACATCGGGAATTGGATGTGCAGGAAAGATACATAATTATTTAAATTTAAGTTCATTTAGTGGATTACATGGAAGAGCATTACCATTGGGGGTTGGAATAAAGATGGGAAATCCTGAATTAACTGTTTTAGTATTTCAGGGAGATGGGGATACATATAATGAAGGAATAGATCATCTTGTCTCTTCATGTAAAGAAAATGCAGATGTAAAGTTATTTGTTCATAATAATCAAGTATTTGCATTAACAACTGCTCAGCATACATTTACAACTGAAGAAGGATTTTATTCAAAATCTTTAGGAATGAAAGTATTTGAAAAACCATTAAATCCAATTGCATTAGCATTGGTATCTGGTGCTACATTTGTTGCTAGAGGATATGCATTATGGATAGATCATTTAAAATATATAATGAAGGAAGCAATATTACATAAAGGATTTGCATTTGTAGATATAATTCAACCATGTATTGCTCAACACGATACAAGGAAATATTATGAAACACGCATGTATAAATTAGAAGATGTAGGACATGATCCAACAAATTTTGATGAAGCATTAAAAAAAGCTTTAGAATACGATTATACATTGAGAGAAGATGCAAAAATTCCTGTTGGTATATTTTATAAAGGATCTAGAATTACATTACATGAAGGATTAAAAGTACAACCATTTTATAAAATAAATAGAGAATTAAATTTGGATGTTTTAAATCAAATAACTGTATAAAAATTTTTACAATATATATTTTTTATGTATACATATGAATTTGATATAAAGGATATAAAAGTAAATGAACTTGAAAATTTATTGAAAGAGAGAAATATAAAATATAGTAGAAATAAAAATAAAATAATTATCTATTATGAGGACTTCTATTTCTTATATAAATTTGATAAATTTATAAAGGGATTAAAAGCGGGTTTTGATATTAAAAAATTATTAAATATATTAGATAATGATTGGGATATATTAGAAATTGATTTAAAACAAGTATTTGAAAAGAAAATAAATCATATAATTAGGATAAAGGGAAGAATTATTGGAGAAGAAGGAAAAGTATTGGAAGAATTGAGGAAAAGGACAAATGCTGATATAATTATTAAGGATAAATATATATACATACTTGGAGATAGCATTTCTTTACAATCAGCATATGAAGGAATAAAAAGAATAATAAAGGGGGAGAAACATAGTACAGTATTTAATTATTTGGATAAATATATAAAAGATTTAAAGAATAAAGACAAAGAATTTGCAAGATATATTAAATAACATTTTAAAATATTAAAATAGATATTTTTTAAATGAAAGAAAAAAGTAAGCAAAATATTCAGGAAATTGAATTATATAAAAAGTTTAAAAGAATATCTGTAGCAGAATTTTTTGAAAGAAATAGACATCTATTGGGATTTGATAGTCCTAGGAAAGCACTATTAATTGCAGTAAAAGAATATGTTGATAATTCATTAGATGCATGTGAAGAATATAGAATACTTCCAGATATAAAGGTTGAAATAGATAGATTAGAAAATGATGTTTATAAAGTAATTGTAGAAGATAATGGACCAGGTATACCATATGAAAGTGTTTCAGAAATATTTGGTAGTTTTCTATTTGGTTCAAAGTTTCATAGATTTATATCAACAAGGGGAAAACAGGGTATTGGTGCCTCAGCAGTTACACTATATTCACAACTTACAACAAAAGAACCTGTAGAAATTATTACAAAAATGAAAAATAAAGAAAAAGGAATAAAATATAAAATAAAGATTGATGTAAAAACGAATACTCCAATAATTTTAGAAAAGGAAGAAGTTGAAATGAAAAAAGAGAGTGGAACAATTGTAAAAGCAAAAATAGTAGGTCAATATATAAAGGGTAAACAATCTGTTGATGAATATATTAGATTAACTGCTTTGATAAATCCACATGCAAATATAATTTATAAAAATCCGGATGGAGAGAAATTTGTTTATAAAAGAATAATAAATGAGATTCCAGAATTAAAAGAAGTAAAACCACATCCTTATGGGATTGAATTAGGATATTTTGATAGATTAATAAGAGAAACAAAAGAAAAAACATTATTAAACTTTTTAACTAAAACATTTTCATCTGTAGGACAAAATACTGCAATGGAAGTACTAAAGAAAGCAAAATTAGATCCAAATATAGATCCTAAAACTTTAAATGATGATCAAATTATAAAATTGTATAATGCATTACAAAATGCAAAATTAAGGGCAATTCCTTCAAAATATATTGTAACTCTTGGTAGAGATATAATATTAAAAAGTATGGAAAATATACTTAAACCAGAATATATGGCTGCAATAAAAAGAAGGCCAGCATTGTATAGAGGAATACCATTTATAGTAGAAGTTGGGATTGCATATGGTGGAGAAATAAATGAATTTCAATATTATAGATTTGCAAATAGAGTACCATTATTATATAAACCTGGAGAAGATGCAATAACACATGCATTAAAAGAAATTAATTGGAAGCATTATGGATTTGAAGTTGAAGGAGAATTTCCAAAAGATCCAATGGCAATATTAGTCCATGTTGCATCTGTTTGGTTACCGTTTACTTCAGAATCAAAGGAAGCAATTGCGCCATATGATGAAATAGTAAGAGAAATAGAATTGGGTATTAAAAATGCATTAAGAGAATTATCAATATATATTAAGAAAAAGAAGGCTTTAGAAACAATTGGTGATAAATATAAAAATTTATATGGATATGGATTAGAAGTTATAGATTCTTTAAGTTCTATACTAGATATTGAAAAAGAAAAAGTAGAAGAAAGGGTAAAGGAAAGAATAAAGAAGGAATTGGTAAATGATATATATGAGATATTAAAATCTGTTAGAGAAGTAAAAAATTTATTAAAAGAAGGAAAAGAAGATAGAGCAATAGCATTAATTAAAAATATGTTAAAAGATACAGTAAAGATTAATCTATTAAGTGAAAAAGAATTAGAAGATATGATAGTAGAAGTAATAAATGATGTTAAAAAGAATAAGTTGAGCTTATTAAGTTAACTTATAATAAAATAAAATGGTCCAATATATAGAAAAATTATCAAGGGAAGAAGTTTTAGATAGAATAAAAAAGTTAGCTGAAGAAATTTATAATGAATTTTCTTCTGGAAATCCATCAATAAAGCTTGCTGTAAGGGGTAATATAAAAAATATTGAATATGATGAAAAAAGGGATATAATTACTTTAAAAGAAAAAATTGGATCTAGAGAATTCTTTAATTTAGGTCATGTAAGAAGATTTATGCAAACATTATTAGTTGCTTCTTTAGCAAAAAAACTGGTAGAAAATGATAAAACTGCAAGCTTAAGAGAGGTTTATTATCAATTGAAACATACAATACCAATATTAAATGTAAATACAATAGAAGAACAAGAAGAATCTGATGCTGTAATTGAAGATCTAGAAAGAGCAATAAAAGCAATAAGAGAGCAATTTCATATAAAAGCTGAAGGGAGGGGTGCAATATATGGAGATATATATTTAAGGGATAAAAAAAGAGGTGATGAATGGAATTGTTCAAAATTGGGAAGAGGAGGTTGGAGTATTCCATCAACAATTGAAGATATAGAAATTGGAGATGTAAATGCAGATTTTGTTTTAGTAGTAGAAAAAGAAGCAATGTTTGATAGGTTAATTGAAGAAAGATTTCCAGAAAAACAAGGTGCAATATTAATTACTAGTAAAGGCCAACCCCCAAGAGGTGTTAGAAGATTAATTCATAGATTAAGAAAAGAAAAAAATTTACCGGTTTATGTATTTACAGATGGAGATCCATGGGGATTCTATATATATTCTGTAATTAAAAGGGGATCTATGAATCTATCACAATTTTCTGAATTATTAGCTACACCAGATGTTAAATTCATAGGAATGACAATTGATGATATAGATGAATATGATTTAAGAAAGAAAGGCGCTGTAATAAAATTAAATCAAAGGGATATAAAAAGAATAAATGAACTAGCAAATTATCCATGGTTTAAAAAATCTGAAGATTGGCAAAGACAATTTAGAAAAATGTTAGATTATGGAATAAAGGTTGAACAGGATGCATTAGCAGCAAATTCATTAGAATTCGTTGCAGAAAAATATTTACCAGATAAATTAGAGCATCCTGAAAAAATATTAAGTTAATGTATAAACTTTATTTTTGGTTCTCTTCTTTCAGATAACTTTGATAATATATTTTTTAATAATTCATCATCTATCTTTTTTATTTTACCAGATTGTATATATTGATATAAAATCAAAACAACTTGCATGAATTTTTCAGGATATACAACCTTTATATTTGATAATCTATCAATTGCTTCTTTTGTAAAAAATGGTAATATCGATTCATATATTTTTTCTATTTCTTTTAATTTTTTATCATCTTTATTCATAATTAGAATATTTTCAAGATAAAGTTTTTAAGCAAAATTAGAATATTCGTAATATGGAAGAATACAGTAATATGAGACAATGGGGAATATTTTTTATACTATTATTAATATCTGTTCTGTTAATGAAATTTCTTGGAATATTGGGAATAATATTCGGAATATTGCTATTAATATATACATTGACTGGAATAAGAATAATATATAATTATGAAAAGGCAGTAATATTTACGTTAGGATATTATTCGGGAGTCCTTTCTGGTGGTTTAATATATATTTTACCAGGTTTTCAAAAATTGATTAAAGTAGATATGAGGATTATAAATTATGATCTACCAGAGCAAGTATTATTAACTGCAGATAATGTAAATATTACAGTAAGAAGTACTGTATTTTATAGAATAATAGATCCTGGAAAGGTTATAATGAATATAAGAGATTTAAATAGAGCAATATTAAATTATGCTCAGACAAATTTAAGGGATATATTTGGAAAATACAATTTAAATGATATATTACAAAAAAAGGAAGAAATTGGAAAAGAATTAAGAGATATAATTCAAAAGGAAATTGGAGAATGGGGTGTTGATATTATTGCAATAAAAATACAGGATATAATTGTTCCTCAAGAAATATTATCTGCATTAACTCAAAGGGCGATTGCTGAAAGACAAAGAGATGCAGAAATATTAAGAGCTCAAGGATTGGCACAGGCAAAAGTAATTGAATCACAAGGTGAATTACAAGCTGCAGAGAACTTTAAGAAAGCTGCAGAAATATTATCTGAAAGTGATTATGGTATTGTATTAAGGTTTTTAGATATATTAAGAAATAGTCAGAATGAAAAAATAATTGTAGTACCACCGGAGATATTTAATTTATTTAAGAAACTTGGTAAGTAAAGTACTTTTTTATTAAAATATAGATATTTTTGTACAAAATAATAAATAAAATTATTGAGTAAATTGAAAGGAAGATTATATATTCAAAAGAGCTTATAATAAAAGTTCTTAAGAAAATTTTTGATATATTAATTAAAAAATAAAGAAAATTTAATATATTAAATACTTTATATAATTTTAAAATTTTAAAAAATGATAAAATTTTGTATAGATCTTTGTAAATTAGATAATAAATTAGAAAATATGAAAAGGAAATAATTGAATATAAAATATTATATACTATAAAAGGATATTTAAAAAATAATAAAAAATTCGCTATTATATAAATTAATAATAATATAATTATGTTTGAATTATTTTTGAAATTTAAATACAATATTATTGATATTAA
>JAPWTZ010000029.1 GCA_028275775.1 Candidatus Nanopusillus sp. | reverse complement strand
TTATCTTCTAACAAATTCAATCTATCTTCTATTTTTTTATTTTCTGCTTTATTATTTTCAATTTCAGATTTTAATTTATCCATATCTTCTTTTATACTATCCAAATATTTTTTAAAACCAAATAGAACTTCATTATATTTTTCAAATTCTAGTAAATTGTTAATTATTTTATCATAATCTATATCACCCATATACTTTAATATTTTCTAAGTATTGATAAAAATTATGATAATTAGACTTCATCAGTCATTATCATCATTTATAACATATATTATATTTTTCTATATATTTGGTTTTGATAAAATATCTTCAATAATTATATCAATAATTGTTGGAATTATTTGTGTAATACCAGATTATGATTATAAAATTTATAAATGGGCAAATAAACAATATGAAAATATAAATAAATCAAAAATTTTAAAATATTTATTATATCCATACTATCTATTTATTTTATTTTTATTAAAGTTATTTAAACATAGAGGATTTACTCATTCTATATTCCCAATAATAATATTTTTCCTTCTCGGATTATTTATAATGAAAATATTTTATTTATTTTCTTTAGCATTTTTATTACATATTATTGAAGATTCATTAACAGTTTCTGGAATTTATCCTTTATATCCATTATCAAACTATAAATTTGTTATACCAATTTTAAATAATAGAGAAAATAGAAAATTACAAGAATACCTATCTTATATAATTTATATTATGTTTTTTGTAATAATTTTCTTATGAGGATATTTATAGCAATAGATTTACCAGAAAATATAAAAGATGAAATAGAAAAAATTAGAAAAGGTTTAAGGGGTATATATGGAAAACCTGTTGAAAAAGAAAATTTTCATATAACATTAAAATTTATTGGAGATGTACAACCAAATATATTTGAAAAAATAAAAGAAGAATTAAATAATATAAAGTATAATAAATTTAGAATAAAAATTGGTAATATTGGAACATTTGGGGATAGAGTAGTTTGGATAGGTATATATGAAGGATATGAAGATATAATTAATTTACATAATTTAATAGATGAGCAATTATATAAAATAAAAATTGATAAAGATTATAATTTCTCTCCACATATTACATTATATAGAATAAAAGAAATAATAAATAAAAAAGAATTTAAAGAATCAATTGAAAAATTATCTAAATATATATCCAATGATATTTTAATAGATAGATTTTATATAAAGCAAAGTATATTAAGACATGAAGGTCCCTTATATATAAATATGGCAGAATACAAATTATTATAAATATTATTGATAATTTATTTCTATAATGGTTTCAAACTTATTACCGGAGATCAAAGCAAGGAAATTTGATAGGATATTTATATGTAGAAAATGTGGAGCTAGGATTAGGGCAGATCCTGATAAAGTAAGAGCAGGTCTTGTTAGATGTAGAAAATGTAAATCTACAGCATTAAGACCAAAGAAATCAGAGATTACATTAGTTGTTGGAAAAACAACTGGTAAATGAATTATAATTTGTATATATCTAATAATAGTACTTTTATCATATTAATAATTTTTTTAGCTATAAATATAATATTTATATTTTTAAAAATTTTTAAAAAGGAAAATACTGATTATAAATTTATTTATGGAATGTTTAGGACAAAAAAATTAATAGAAATAATGAAAAAATTCTCTAATTCAAAATTTTCAAAATTTTTATCTATATCATCATTAATTTTAGGTCCTATATTAATAACATTAGCAGTTTTTTTCTTATTCTTTGGAATTTTAACAGGAACTCCAACATATGCCCCAGCATTACCTGGTATATCATATGGTCCTATAACATTACCTGTAGCACAAACAATAATTGCAATATTTATAGCTGCATTTATACATGAGTTTGCACATGGTGTTTTGGTATATAAAAATAATTTAGATTTAAAGTCCTGGGGATTTTTTTATTTAGGACCTTTAATAGGTGCTTTTGTTGAGCCTGATGAGAAAGAAATTGAAAAATTAAATAAAAAAGAACAAATAAAAATATATAGCGCAGGTGCTGCTATAAATATAATTGCTGGATTTATTTTTCTATTTTTATTCTTATTTTCTCTATATATAATTTCTATATTTAATCTAGCAACACCATATGTAAAAATATTATATACCCTTCCGAATACATATGCATATAATGTTATCCCAAATAATACAATTTTATATTCTATTAATGGAAATCAGATATTATATTTAAATCAAATTGAAAAGGTTTTAAATAATACAGAACCTGGAGAATATATTTTATTAAATACAAGTGCAGGATTATTTGATATTAAATTAACTAATAAAGACGGCAAACCATTTATAGGAATTGTAGTTGAACAAGAATATAATTACAAAGTTCCTGGAATTAATTTCTTTGAGTCATTATTATTCTGGTTATTTGTAATAAATATTGGACTTGGAATTGGTAATATGATACCAATATATCCATTAGATGGAGGAAAAACTATGAAGTCTATATTAGAAATATTTTTAGATAAAAAAGAATCAAGAATAATTACTATATCTTTATCTATAATATTACTAGTCCTAATATTATACAATATATCTTTTATTCTCTAGAAATTTTTCTCATAAATATTTTATCTGTTAATAAATTATATATATCACCAACATAATCTACTTTCCTTCTTATATCATAATTTTTAAATTCCATATATAACATTTTTTGATATATTTCATATATAATTTCTCTAGCTCTTTCAGCAAACTCTAAATTATTTTTTAGCATTTCTTCTATTGATTTTCTATATAATTCTCCAACAAAATCCATCAATCCCATAATATATGAATATTCATCAACATTTAATTCATCATTTTTTGGTATTCTATTATTTAATATAAAATTATAGAATATTTTTGCTTCTGCATATTCTTGATAACTTATTAAAGCATTATTATATAATCTTGGTTCTTCCCTTACAATTTTATCCATTTCTTCTTTGTATTTATCCATTTCGATCATATATTCATTTGCAGATTTTATATCACCTCTTATTACTGAATATATTATTGATTTTGATGTTCTATTTAATTTTACTCCCAATTCAATTATTTTATCTTTTTTATCCTCAAATTCTCTAAATTTTTCTTTTAAATTTTCTATATATTCTTTTTCTATCATTCTTTATTTTGAGAACAAATGTTTTATATACATTGTAGCAAAAGAACCCTTATCTAAAATAAAAGAAATTATTATAATATTATCTTTTATATTGTATTCTAGATTCTTTATTTCTGATAAAATATTTCTTTCTGTTGATAATAATGTTAAAGAAGGTTTGTCTTCAAATTTCAATTCTTCATAATTTATTCCTTCTTCATTTAATATATCTTTATATATGTTTTTATCTTTTATATCATATCCAAGCAATGGAAATTTTATATCCTTTAATTTTTCAATTTCTCTTTTATCCTTAATTATATAAAATTTCCCAATCTTTGTTTCTATAGAATATTTTTCTTCATAATTATTTTTTATATAATTTGATAATAATTTATTCCATAAGTATGATTGATATGAATGAACAAACATCTTTAATAATCTCTTTGGTATATATTTTAATGCTCTTTTATAATTTACTTCCCTTGATAAATAATTTAATAACGATCTCTCAATATCCAAATAATTTGGAAATATTTTTAATGCTTCTCTAAATTTACCCCAATTTTCATATAAAAATTTTCTTGCCTTTATTGCATCTTCTCTTTTTTCATTTTCATAATCTGTTAAAAATATTTTTATTGCATTTTTATAATCCCTTTTAATTATATATTTCCCAATTATATAATTATTTCCCCTATTTCCAAATCTTTGATCATCAAAATAATTAAAATAATAT
>JAPWTZ010000007.1 GCA_028275775.1 Candidatus Nanopusillus sp. | reverse complement strand
GAGCAGTAAATTTTATTGCACCAAAATATAATGTTCCAATTTATGCATCTCCATATACAATTGAATTAATAAAACAACAAGAAAAAGAATATGGAATTGTTTTACCAAATGATTTAAAGAAAATATCACCAAATTCCTCAATTAAAATTTCAGAAGATATTTCAATTAATTTTATTAATATTACTCATTCAATCCCACAATCATTAATGATTGATATTCAGACAAATAAAGGTCATATAATATTTTCGGGTGATTTTAAATTTGATAATTTTCCAATTATTGGTAAAAAACCTGATAAAGAAAAATTAAAGAAAATTGGAAAAGAAGGTGTTTTATTATTAATTTCTGAAACAACGAGAGCAGATGAAAATTCAAAATCTCAATCAGAAATTATTGAAAAATATATGTTATATGATGTATTAAATTCAATAGATACAAAGGGGATAATTATAACAACATTTTCATCCCATATTGCAAGATTAAAATCAATAATTGAATTATCTAAAGAAATAAATAGAAAACCAATATTTATTGGAAGAAGTTTGGGAAAATATATTAGTGCTGCAGAAAATATTGATTTATATAATTTTTCTAAAGAGGCAGAAGTATATTTTGATCCAAGAGATTATAAAAAGGTTTTGGAAAGGATAGAAAAAAATAAGGAAGAATATTTATTAATTGTTACTGGACATCAAGGAGAACCTGGTTCTGTTTTAGATAGATTGGCAAGGGGAGAATATAATTTTGATCTAAGTAATACAACAGTAATATTTGCAAATAATGTAATTCCGCATCCAATAAATGAAGCAAATAGAAAAATATTGGAAGAAAGATTAAAGAGAAGAAAAGCAGAAATAATAAAGGATATACATGTATCTGGTCATGCAAAAAGTCAAGATCATATAATGTTATTAAAAATGTTAAATCCTGAATATATAATACCAAATCATGGAGATATAAATAAAAAGGCATCATATTATAATATTATATCAGATTATGGATATACATTGGGAGAAGATATATTTTTCTTAGAAGATTATCAGAGAAAAACATTTAATATATAAAGTTAATATATTTTTATGAAATCGATACATATTTATATTGAATATATTCTAATAATTCTATTATCCGTATTTACATTTTATTTTGTTTTTACATGGTGGAATAGTAATAAAATATATGCAATAAATTTTAATAATCAAAATAAATTTCAATATGATTCAAAATATATAGAAAATGTATTAAATAATTTAGAAGATGATTTGTATTTTAATATAAATTTTAATTTAAATGGATATGATATATATTGTTTAAATAATTTAACATTAATTAAATCAAATAATTTTTGTATAACAACATTAAATAATATAACATATCAGGGAGAATTAATATATTCATATGGAAATTATTATGTATATGATCCAAAGATGAATGGATATTATTTATTGGAAAATAATAATAATATTACATTGTATGGATGTTTTGAGAATTATTTATCATTAATAATATTGACAAATAATTGTACAGGATTATGTTATGGAAATTGCAATTTAAATATAGTTAAAAATCAAACATTAATTTATTCAATAATACAATGAAAACACAATTATTATTAGAGCAAGTATTATTTATTTTTTTAGTTTTATTATTTATATCAGGTTCTCTAATATTCTATTATAATTATCTAAATAATTTAAATTATAGAAATTCATTAATAAAAAATCAAATATATAATTTAACATTGGAAGATGCAAAATTAAATAATCAATCAAATTTATTTTATTATCAAGGTTATTACTATTCAGTTGGTACTATAATAATTAAAAATTCATAAGTATGTTAAAATTATATGAAAAAAATTGTTGCAGAAGAAATATTAAAATATTTTGATAATGAAATAAAAAAGGAATCTTTTATACCAAATATAAAATCTGATATCGATAAATCAAAAATTGATATAATTTATCCATTAATTGGAAAACTTGCATATGCACATATTTACTATGATAATATATCTGAAGAACTTGTATATGAATTATTAGAACCTGAATTATCCGATGAAGAGAGAATATTAATAGAAAAAATAAAACAATATATTTTAGATGAAATGTATAAAGATCCTGAAGAATTTTTAAATAAAAATAAAGAATATGTATTAATAAAGAAATTGGAAGAATTTGTAAATAGATATAAGATAAAAATAAATACAGATGTATTCATAAAATATTATTATTATTTATGGAGAGATATGTTGGGATATGAAAAAATTCATCCATTATTTTATGATATATTTATTGAAGATATTTCATGTGATGGATATGATATACCAATATATGTACATCATAATAAATTTGGAATATTGAGGACAAATATAATTTTATCAAGGGATGAATTAGATAAATTTATAGTAAAATTAGCACAAAAGGCTGGAAAACATATATCATATGCAGAACCAATTCTAGATGCAACATTACCAGATGGATCAAGAGTAAATGCAACATATTCACAAGAAATTACTACACATGGTCCAACATTTACAATAAGAAAATTCAAGAAACAAATGTTATCTTTAGTAGATTTAATAAAATTAAATATGTTAGATTCTGAAGTTGCTGCATATTTATGGACATTAGTAGAATATAGAGCAAATATATTAATTGCAGGTTCTACATCTTCAGGAAAAACAACATTATTAAATTCAATTGCACAATTTATACCACCAGAAGCAAAGGTAATATCTATTGAAGATACAAGAGAATTACAATTATATCATGAAAATTGGATTCCTGCAACAACAAGGAAAGGTTTCTTTGTTGGAGATAAATATTATGGAGAAATCGATATGTATAAATTATTGTCAGAATCTTTTAGACAGAATCCTGATTATGTAATTGTTGGAGAAGTAAGGGGGGAGGAAACATATGTAATGTTCCAGGGAATGGCTTCCGGCCATTCTGCACTATCAACTATACATACTGATAGCTGGAGGACATTAATAAGAAGATTAACAACACCACCAATTAATTTAACCCCAGATCATGTTGCATTATTAGATGCAGTAGTATTTACAATGAGAGCAAGGAATATTTCACCATCTGCTAGAAGGATAAGGGAAATTGTTGAAGTTGGAAAATATTTAAATGGAAGAATTGAAAATGAAACAGTTGTAAAATGGAATTTTGAAGATGATACATTTGAGAAAAAAGATTTAGGAAAATATACTGAAGAAACATTAAAATATAGGGTTGGATCAAATATAAGTTTTAAAGATTCAATAGAAGAGAAAAAGCAAGTAATAGATTATTTAGTAAAGAAAAATATAAGAGAAAATAAGAAAATTGCTGAATATATAAAGCTATATTATACAGATAAAGATACTTTATTGAGAAAAATATGAACTTTTTAGTAAAAAAATTATATCCATATTTTAAGGATAAAAAATATGATATATTTTATACACAATTTAAAACTTCCATTGAAGATTATATAAAAATAACATTAGAATATTCTTTCCTAACATTTTTCTTATCCTTTATATCTCTATCCTTAATATTTATTTTCTATCTAAATTTCTATAATATAGTATTATTTTCTGTAAGTGTTTTATTTGGAATTATTGTTGGTTTTTTAACATTTATTTATTTTTATATTTATCCATCATTAGCAAAAGCAGATTATATAAAAGATATAGAAGATAATTTACCATATTTTGCATTATACTTTTATTCATATTCAGGTTCTCAAATGAATATAATAGATATATTTAAATTATTAAATAAAGAAAAAAGATTTGGAGCAATAAATAAAGAAATTTCATATTTATTAATATTGATTGATAATTTTGGATATGATATTTTATCTGCATTATTAGAATTAGCTCAAAAAACACCTTCAGAAAAATTCAAAGAATTTTTATATGGATTAATATCAGTAATTAGATCTGGAGGTTCTTTAAAAGATTTTGCAAGAATATATGCAAAACAAAATTTAGAAGAATATGAATTACAATTAAAGGAATACAATGAAAAAGTTAATTTGTGGGTAACATTATATGCATTTTTCTTTATAACATTTCCAATGGTATTATTAATTTTAGCATTCCTATTTTCAATTGCATCAGGAAATGTAAATATTTTAAATTCATTATTATTTTTCTTTATTGTAATTATCCCATTTTCATATATTACATATTTATATATGATACATATATATCAACCAAAGATTTAGAAATTAAAAAATCCCTTCTTTACTAAATCAATTGCTTCCTTTTTTAATTTTCTAAAACAAGATATATGAAAAATCATCTTTTCTCCATTAAAATTTATTATTCTATATTTTTCATCATCATATACAGGCCTATTACAATATTTACATTCGCCAATTTTATTTCCCATAAAAAATAATTATTTTTATTATATAAAAATTTAGTGAACTCCCTCAGGTATTCCCTTTCTTTTTCTAATAGAATCTATTATTTGTTGTTGTAAATCCTTTGGAACTTTTTCATATACCTGATCTTCTAAGAACCAAACACCCCTTCCAGATGTTGCAGATCTTAATTCATCTGTAAATCCAAACATATTTGCTACAGGTACTTTTGCTTTAATTGTTGCTCTTTCTTCTTCAATATTCATTTCTAATATTTGTCCCCTTCTTGATTGTAATATTGATGTTACATCTCCAACAGTTTCTGGAGGGGTATCGATCCTTATAACTTGTAATGGTTCATATAATGTTGGTTGCTCAAGAATTGCACTCTTAATTGCATCTTTTGTTGCAGGAATTATTTGAGCAGGACCTCTATGAATTGCATCTTCATGTAATACTGCATCAATTAATTTTACTTTCATCATTATACCAGGTTCCCATGCTAATGGACCCTGATTCATTACTTCCTTAAATCCTTCTACAATATATTCTATTACTTCTGGTAAATGAACAATACCCCTTGTCATATCAATCAATACATTTCCATTATGTACCATTATAATCCTCCTTGCCTCTTCTTTATCAAATCCAATTTCATTAAATACTTTCCATACATCTTCTTTTTTAATCCTTCCCTCAGGTAATTTTCCTTCCCTAATATATTCCCTCATTTTTTCATATATTTCATATGGTAAAGGTTCAATTTGTATATATATTTTATTATGTTTGTTTGGAGATTTTCCTTCATATACTTGTGTAATTCCATTAACAGATTCTCTATAAATTACTATTGGATTCCCAACCTTTACAGGTATTCCAAAATCATTTTGTACTCTATATTCTATTATTTGCAAATGTAAATCTCCCAAACCAGATACCAAAATTTCTCCAGTATCCTTGTTTTGTTCAACTTTTATTGTTGGATCTTCTCTTGTTAATAGATCTAATGTTTCAATTAATTTTGGTAAATCATTTGGATTCTTAGGTTCAAATGATTTTGTAACTACAGGATCTAACCAATGTTTCATTTCTTCAAATGTTTCAACACTTTTTGGATCCTGAACTTTTCCAACAATTGTTTCCCCAGGATATAATCCTCTTATCCCAACTAAAGCAATTATATTACCAGCCTTTACAGAATCTACATTTATTCTTTGTATTCCTTTCCATACAGCAACCTGTTGTATTTTTATTTGTCTTCCAGCCTGGATTAAATATACATCATCTCCTTTTGATAATGTACCTGAAAATATTCTTGCAGTTGCAATTTCTTGTTTTGATACCTTATCAATTATTACATTTGTTACATTTATTACTATTGGTCCATTTGAATCTAAATTCAACATTGCTTTTCCAACATCTGAATTTATATCTCCCTTCCATATATGGGGGATTCTATATTTTTGAGCCTCAACTGGGGAGGGTAAATGCCTTATAACCATATCTAATACAACTTTTGCAACTGGTGCCCTTTTTCTCATTTCTTCCTTTAATTTTTCTTTATCTTCTGAAAATTGATTATATATTTCAATTATATCTTTAAATGAAACATTATATTTTTTCATAAAAGGTACTGATAATGCCCAATGAAATTTTGCAGATCCAAATGCAACAGATCCATCATTTACATTTACATTCCATTTTCCCTTAAATTCTGGAGGAGAATATTTATCAATTAATCTATTTATTTCAATAACTATTTTTCCAATCCTTTCCATAATTTGTTGTGGAGATAATTTTAATTCTGTAATTGCTCTATCAGTTTTATTTATAAATAATACTGGTTTTACATATTCTTTTAATGCAGTCCTTAACACAGTTTCTGTTTGAGGCATTATTCCATCAACAAAATCTACTACAACAACTGCACCATCAATTGCCCTAGCAGCTCTAGTAACCTGTCCTGAAAATTCTACATGTCCTGGAGTATCTATTAAATTTATTAAATAATCTTGATTTTCATAATTATGAACCATTGAAACTGCAGCCCCATATACTGTTATTTCCCTTTCTCTTTCAGTTTCATGCCACCATGTAAACATTGCCTCACCTGCAAGTTCTTCTGCCAACATTCCTGCACCTGCCAATAAAGAATCTGTTAATGTTGTCTTTCCATGATGTATATGCGCAATTATACCTATGTTTCTTATATTATTCGGATTATTCATAACTTGCAATATTCTTTCAGTTAGAGTAGCCATTATAATAAAATGAAAAGTAATATTTTAAAATAAATTTTATGGTATTATATATTGTTATCTTTATAAAAATATAGGATATTTAGAGTAAATATTTTAAAGGATTATTTATTAATCTTTAATTCAAAAGATTTTGCCTGAAATCCAACTTTTCTATGACTTCCATCACAATATGGTTTATTTTGTGAATTACCACACCTACATAAATGATATAATACTTCTCCATTTACCGATATTTCATATGGTCCGTTTTCATATCCCTTTATTACAATTTCTACCATTATTAAAACCTTTTAAAAAAATCTTAAAAATATTTATCATGAGATCTTATTTTTATACAATAATCCTAGGAATAATATCTATATTAATTTTATTTTTTATATTTTTATTAAATAATGTAAACTTTAATAATAACTATGTTTTAGAAAAAACAAATATTACAATAAATAATCAAAATTTGTCATTATATTTATTGAATCTATATGGAAAAGGTTGTTATCAGTATAATATTACAAATGGATATTTTATAATAAAAAATGAAGGACCTGGGATAAATTATATAATACCATTAGTAGGATATATTAATACTACTTCATTTATTTTTTGTAATCAAACATTTTATTATAGTATAACAATTGAAGAATGTTTACCAAATCCATGTAATATAACATGTAAACCAAGAGAAATGTGTCCAATGATAAGATGCATTGAATTTCCATATTGTTCAAATGTAACATATTATATAAATATAACATATCCAATAATAATTGTAAATGATGATGTATTTTTATATAATAATAATGTTTTTTGTTATTCAGAAAATTGTAATATAATTTATCAAAAATTACCTGAAAATTATTTATACAATTTAATACATAATTTAATAAGCTCTATACCAAAAAATATTGTATGAAACTTGCAGTATTATATTCTGGAGGAAAAGATTCAAATTATTCATTATATATTGCATCAAAATATCATGAAATATCTGTACTATTAAATATAATCCCAAAAAATAATGAAAGTTATTTATATCATTATATTAATAATAATTTAACTGAATTACAATCAAAAGCATTAAATATACCTATAGAAAGATTTTATATAAATAATAATGAAGAAGAAACATTATTTGAAGCATTAAAATATTTAAAAGAAAAATATAACATTGATGGAATTGTTACTGGAGCAATTAGATCTACATATCAAGGATCAAGATTTCAAAGAATATGTAAAAGATTAAATCTATGGTGTTTCAATCCATTATGGTTAAAAGATGAAAAAGAATATTTATATGAATTATTGAAAAATAATTTTCAATTTATAATTGTTGGATGGTATACATATCCTTTAGATACAAATATTTTAGGAAAAGTTGTTGATGAAAATATAATAAAAAAATTAATTGAATATAAAGAAAAATATAAAATAAATATTGCGGGAGAAGGAGGAGAATATGAAACATTTGTTTTATATCAACCATTATTTAATAAAAGAATAATAATAAAAGATTATGAAATAAAGATAGAAAAAAATTACGCAGAATATATTATAAAGGATGCTTATTTAGAATGATTGGAATAATTCATACAAATAAAGAAGAATTATCAAAATATGAATTTTTATATCCAATAA
Organism: Candidatus Nanopusillus sp.; assembly: GCA_028275775.1. Lineage (GTDB taxonomy): Archaea > Nanobdellota > Nanobdellia > Nanobdellales > Nanobdellaceae > Nanobdella. The sequence continues at coordinate 17,271 of JAPWTZ010000007.1, read as the reverse complement.
TAAATATTTTAAAAGAATTAAACATTAATTATAAAGTTTTTTCATATAAAGATAAAATAAATGAATATTTTGAAAAAATAATAATAACAGGTACTGCAATAATGGATTTTGATTATTTAAACTATATAAAGAATTTTGAATTTATAATTAAAAACAATATAAAAACTCTCGCAATATGTTCTGGAAGCCAAATATTAATAAAATTATTAAATTATGATTTTGAAGATAAAGAATTGATTGGAAAATATTATGTAAAAGTAATAAATAAAGATAAAATAATTAATAAAGATTTTGAAGCATATTTTTTAATAACAAAAATTCCAAAGATTGATGAAAAATTCTATATAATTGGAAAAGTAGAAAATATTCCTGTATTATATAAATATAAAAATATATATTTTTCATTGTTCCATCCAGAAGTTTTAAATAAAGATATAATAATTAATTTTCTAAGATATATATAGCCCCTACTAGGGTAACCTTAGATAGATGAAAAAGGTTGAGTTAGTAGGGGTACAAAATGAAGAAACCGTCCCAGGCTGAAAAATGATGAATTAAAGCTAACAGATAAAAAATTATTCTTCAGCTTTTTCCCTTTCCTTTTTACCTCCTTTTCTTGATTCTATTAATACTGCAGCTATTATTATTATTGCCAATATTACTAATATCCAGAATATTAATTCTGATGATAATAATGGTACAGAAGGTACTTGAGATACTGAATATGTTTCATTTAATGAATATAATAATTTTCCTGTTTGTTGATCTATTATATTTACATATACTGTTACATTATTACTTTCTGCAGTTACATTTAATGGTATTTTTTCACTATATATACCTCCTATTTGTATTTCTTCTTGTTCTGGATATACTTCTCCTCCAACAGCATATGCCTGTATTAATAAATTATATATCTGTGTTGTATTTGAACTTATTACTAAGTATATTGTTGAATTTTGTCCATATTTTAATGGTACATATCCAACCAATGATGCACTTATTGGTTTTGGTACTATCTTTGTTCCATTTACATATAAATTATATGTATATGTTTGTGATATTCCATTATAATTAAATACAAATTCTATTGGATAATATCCTGCCATTAAATTCTCTGGAACATATATTACTACTGGTAATTGTGTTACTTGATTTGGTGATAATGTTATTGTTGATAATTGCTGGAATATATTTAATTCTTCTGATTCTACTATTGGTTGTACCTGTATATTCATTGGCAAATTAGATTCTAAATTTACATATAATTCTACAAATTGTCCTGGTTTTACATTAAATGTATTTGTATATACACTTAATACATTTACTGGTTGTATTTGTTGTTCATTTATTGTTATTGTATAATTATATTGATATACTTCTACTCCATTTTGATATACATATAATATTATTGTATAATATCCTGGTTGTAATCCTATTGTATTTAATGGTAATATTACTTCTCCTTGAGAATTTGGAGATATTGTTTGTGAACCTTGTAAATTATATACTAAATCTCCATATTGATCATATACTAACATTTGAACTGTTGCATTTACTGTTTGATAACCTGGATTCTCCATTAATACTTCTACATTATATATAGAATTAATTAAATTAGTTAATGAATTGAAGTTTGGTGATATTGAAATTACTTGTATATTTTCTCCATTTTGACTATTTGATATATAGAATGATTGTTCTGCTTGTTGTGTTAATACTTGTCCATTAGATAATACAACATTCAATTGTTCTAATACATACATTTGTCCTTGTACATTTTCTAAATAATAGTTTGGTATATTTACTGTTAATAAGTTTTCTCCAGGTTGTAAATTTACATTTTCTTGTGTTTGATATATAATATTTCCTTGTGAATTATATAATGTTAATGTTAATGTTGAAGATTGTATATTTGTTTCAACATTTTGTAAATATACTACTGATTCTACATTTATTCCATATTGTTCTGCTTGTTGTTGTGAAATTACTTCTGGTAATTGTACTATTGATAATGTTAAATTATATGGTACAAATGTTATATTATATGTTTGTTCTGCTGTTACATATTCTGGACATGATGGATATAATAATGTTACATTTACCTGTACTGTGAAATTATAATATTGTTGTGTTGAACATCCATAATATGTACATGAACTTACTGAACTATACTGTTGTACTAAATTCTCTAATTCTAAAGGATTTACTGATACTTGATATATATTTAATCCTGTACATACTGATATTGGTTCATAATATTGATATATTAATTGTCCATTTGGTGCATATATATTAAAGTACATATATGCCTCTTCAGGTACCTGTTCTACTCCATATAATTTTATTGTAAATGTTAAATTATTTGCTGCATTTGCTAATAATGTTTGTGTTTGTGGTTCTATTAATAATTGTTGTGAATGTATTCCAAATGCTAACAATACTATTCCTAATAAAAAACCAAACAATTTTCTTATTGTTACTACTACTCTGTTATTCATAATCTAATTTATGATAGAAAAATTTATAAAAGTTATTACTTGATAGATAGTATATCACTATCACCAGGAAGATATCCTAATATGATATTATAATCAACCTTAAAAATATTTTCTAATTGTTTTGCAATATCAATTGGCTTTTTATTTCCAGGAATTAATATAACATATCTTTTATATTTATCCTTTATACTTTCAGGTACACCTGGAATAATATTATAATCTTCAAACGCCAATGCAATTTCTAAATTCACTTTTATATAATTCTTTTCTCCATATATCATAAATGACCCTTTTTTTAAATACATTCCAGAAGGTGCCTTTTTTGATACTTGTTCTGGATATACATAATATACATCTATAGAAGATAATTTATTTTTCCATGCTCTAGAATATGATCCAACAAATTTTGCAGCTTCATATATATCTATTTCACTTGCATTCCTTCCATTTTTTAATATACCAAAAGGAGATCCTATAATATCTGCATGAAATACCAAATCATTTTTTTCTAAATATTTATTTATAATAATTTCATTTGTAATAGAATCTTTTCCAGCAATTAATAGAAAATTATTTGTTGTAAACATCCATCTAAATTTCTCATACCATTTTTTATTTCTTTTAATTTCTTCCTTCTTTTTTTCAATAATTATTTTTTCCTCAATATTATTTAACTTTTCTTCCAATTCCTTTATCAATTTTTCTATTTTTTGTTTTTTATTTTTTAATTCTTTTATTTTTTCATATATTTCATTTATATTTTCATATATACTTTTTCTAGTATCAATTTTTATTTCCATTTTTCCAACAAATATTATAAAATGCGCATTTTTTGCATTTTTCTGAAAATTTCTTTCCAGGATCTTCTTTTTTATCAATCATATCAATTATTTTATCTTTTATATCAAGTATTTTCTTTATTTCATTATTATTTCTAAACTCTATTTCTATTTTATGATTATCCTTTGCATATAATAATATACCTTTTCTTATATCATAATTTGGAAATTCATCCTTCAATAATAAATAATATGAATATAGTTGCGTAATATGTTCTCTCCTAAAAAATCCTGATTTTATTTCATATGGTATTATATATTTTTTATATATTTCTACTCTATCAACCCTTCCAACTATATTATATTTTAAAGATGTAACATCAAGTTCTGTCTTTATTTTTGGTTCTAAGAATTCCCATAATTCTATCCCATATAAATCTTTATCTTTCATAAAATTAAATACATTTTTTGCCCTATCTTCTATATCTTTTATTACATAACTATATGCCTTTATTTTTATATCATTTTTATCTAAATTTAAATTTTTTATTTGTTCTTCAAATTCTTTTATAGATTCTTCTAATAATTTTATTAAAAAACTATTATATAAATTTAATATTTTTTCATATTCAACAAACTCTTTTATATTAAATATTATTTCCTTTTCTTTTTCATTTATCTTATCAAATAAAGAATGAACAATAGATCCAAATAATTTTTGCTCATTATCTTCTTCAGAATATCCCAAAACCCTTTTCAAATAAACTTTTCTAGGACAAAAAATATAATCTGTTATATCTGTTACTCTAACAAAAATATCATTTAATTCCACGCTCTATTTATGTTTTTAATATTTATAAAATATAACATTGATATATTTTAGATGAAAATAAAAACATGGGTTGATAAAAACACCTGCATTGGTTGTGGAACATGCATTGCAATTGCACCAGAAATATATGAATTTGATTCTGATGGAAAAGCAAAAGCTAAAATTGAAATTATAGAAGATCCAAATTTAATACAAAAAGCTAGAGATGCTGAAGTTGCATGCCCAACACATTCAATTAAGGTAGAAGAAATAAAAGATTAATGAATGAAATATATAGTAGATATTGATTATAGTAAATGTATAAATTGTTTGGCATGCTATTTGATAAATAAAAATATTTTTTCAATTGAAAATAATAGAATAGTAATAAAAAATAATATAATTTCTTCTGAAGAAGATATAGAAGATATAAAAATTGCCGCAAAGGCATGCCCTACAAATGCTATATATTATCAAGAAATATTAGATAAAGATTAATAAATTATGAAATATTATTTTTAAATATGGCATTTTATGATATACTTATAACATTATTGAATAACCTTGGATTCTTTAATGTTATATTACCATTTCTATTAGTTTATGCTGTGATGTATGGTATATTAAGTAAGTATAAAATTTTGGGGGATCCTTTTGCTGAAGGAGATAAAGGAAAGGTTACAAGGAGTTTAGTATCAATTGTATCTGCAGCTACTGGATTTTTTATAGTTGGATCTGCAAATGTTGTATTATCATTAAGAACATTAATTCCATATATAGTTTTATTTTTATTAACAGTATTTTTCCTCATATTAGCAATTTCTCCATTTTTACAGAGAGAAGAAAAGAGCGGAGAAATACAACTTGGTAATAGAGCAAGAATAATATTATTAACAGCTGCAATAATTATCTTTACATTAATGGTAATATTTATACTTGGCTTATATAATTATGTTGCTTCAGCAGTAACATCTCCAGTACTTTCTTCATTACAACCATTTATAGAAACAATAATAATTCTAGCAATAATGTTTGGAATAGCATATTGGGCTATAAAACCTTCAAAAGGCCAAGGATCGGGACCTTCACAATCAAAATGATAACCACAAGTCAAATACCACAAATAAATTTTAATCCAGTGAATTTTAATCAATTATTATCACAATATGGATTTTTAGATTTTGTTTTACCATTTTTATTAATATTTTCTTTAACATTTATGTTACTAGAATTATCTAATTTATTAAAAACAAGTCCTGATGATGATGTAGGTAGAAAATTAAGCGCATTATTTTCTCTTGCATTTGCTCTTTTATCAATATATAATCAAAATTTAATAAGATGGTTATTATTATTTATTCCTAGGGCTGGCTTAGCTATAATTGCATTTGCTTTAATAGTTATTGTATTAGCACTTACAAATAAAAAGATACCTTCATGGTTAAGAGCATTCTTTGCATTCATTGTTGTAGGAATAATATTATGGCTAGCAGTAAATTCTTTAAGCATAGCAGGACCTTCTTCATCGCCATTCGTAGGTTTATTGTCATATACACTTAATAACCTTATTCAATCTGGCACATTACAATTGTTAATTATATTTGCATTTATATTTTTAGTAGTAGCATTGGTGGTTGGCGGGGAGAAGAAGGAAGAAGAAGAAGAAAGAATTAGAGGCCCAATAATATTAAGATCTAGATAAAATGGATTATGCATCATTTATTTATGCTTTATTTTCAGAATATGGTATATTTACAATTGTAGCACCATTTTTATTAGTATTTTCATTGTTATATGGATCCCTTAGAAAAATTGGTTTATTTGGAAGAAACAATCCTAATGCAGAAAAATTATATGCAATAATTTCTATAGTAATAGCATTTTATTATTTATATAGCATATCTGATGTTATATTTACATCAAATTTCATATCATTCTTCTTCTTTGAAGTACTTGTTATATTTTTTATTTTAATGATAATTGCAATGATGGCAAGCATATCAGAACCTTATAGAGGGGATGAAGAATTTGAAAGATATAAACAATATTCTCATAATGTTATTGTTGGATTTATAACCCTTACAGTTCTATTTGCATTTCTGTACGCATCTTCAGTAGATTTTAGTGGATTTGGAGCAACTGCTCAAAATATAATATTAGAAATACTATTTGTATTAATATCTACTGGTTTACTCCCATTGATTATATTAATAGGAATTATAGCTGCAGCTATATATTGGGCAGTACATAAAGAAAAATATCCAAGAAGAAGACGCAGAAAGTACCTTATTCTAGCACCTGCAGAAGCACTATATGAATTACCAGAACGTACAAGAAGATAGAAAATAATCATTTAAGAATTTTTTATTATATAGATTAATGGCAGTATTCATATCTAAGGATAAAAAAATAGGAGATATTGTAGAATATATAAAAAAGGGAGAAGATATAATTGTAACAGATAATAATGGAAAACCTATAGGAGTTTTAGAGAATTCAAAAGCAATTAGATATTTATATAGACCAGATACGAAAATTGAAAAAATAGTAAATAAAATAAAACCATTAAAAACAAACAATATAATTGATATAGTAGAAAAATTAATTAATTCTAATTCTAGAGTAACTTTTGTAAGAGAAGATGGACAAATAAAAATAGTCAATATATATGATGTATTAAAAGATATATTAAATGATAAAGATATTCTAGGAAAAATGAACTTAAGTGAAATAATAAATGAAGCTTATACAATATATGAAGATGAAAATATTAAGAAAGCAATTGGTATAATGAAAGATAAAGGTATATCAAGATTAATAGTATTAGATAAAAATAATAAAGTATCTGGGATAATTTCATTAACAGATATCCTAAAATATATGTTAATTGATAATAGTAATAATATAAGAACTCCAAATGAAAAAGATTTTGATATAAAAATAAAATCAATAATGAGTAATAAATTAATATTTGCAAATAAAGATGATAGTATAGAGAAAATAATTAATTTAATGATAGAAAATAAAGTATTTTCATTGCCAATATTAGATAATGGAAATTTGGTTGGTATAATAACTGCTAAAGATATATTAATAAATTATTTACAATATAAAAAGGAAAAAGAGTATAATCTAATTGTTCATGGAATACCTTTAGATGAAATAGATATAAATTATATAAAGAAAATGTATGAGAGATTTTATAAAAAATATAGAAATATTTTAGGGGAAAATATTAGATTATTAATACATATTAAAAAGATAAATGAAGATAAAGAAAATAGAAAAATATATTATCAAATTAGAGCAAAATTAATATATAATAATGGTAAATTCTCAATTGATGATCACGGATATGATCTATATTCAACAATAAAGGATATATTTTCAATATTAGAAAATGAGGCAGAAAAGATAAAACATAAAAATGAAGAAAAGTATATGCTTGAGAGTATGTTTAAAAATGATATAATATATTATCTATAAGATGATATTAATACCTGGAGATAACTTAAAGAAAAAAGATATTAATTCATATGAAAGGGAAAATAATTATTATTCAAAATATATATTATTAGTAAATGAGGATAAAACCACAAGGCTTTTTGGATATTACATGCCAGAAGTAAATGATATTGTAATTGGAAAAGTAATTGATGTATTATCAAATGGATGGCTAATTGATATAAATTCTCCATATGTAGGAAAATTATCTTTAAAAGATACTGGAGTAGATCCAAATGATTTATATACTTATGGAGATTATATATTATGTCAAATTATAAGAATGACAAAAAATAAATTAATAGATTTAGAAATTAAGAAAAAGGAAAAATTAAATGATGGATTAATATTAAAAGTAGATCCTGCAAGAATTCCAAGATTAATTGGGAAGAATTCTTCAATGTTAAATTTAATTAAAGAATATTTAAAAATTGATATAATAATTGGAAAGAACGGTAGAATATATTTAAATGGTAATGTAAATGATATATTAAAGGCAGTAGATATTATTAGATTTGTTATAAATAATTCTTATAAAAGGGGGTTAACTGAAAAGGTTAAAGAAATTTTGGAAAATAAATAAAAATGGTAAAAAGATTTGATGGTAGAGAATATAATGAATTAAGGAAAATAAATATAAAGTTAAATGTAATAGATAATGCAAAAGGATCTGCAATATTTTCTTTTGGTGATACTGTTGCATTAGCTGCTGTATATGGACCAAAACCTTCAAAAATGTCTTTAGATTATGATAAAGCATTCTTAAGGGTTAGATACAATATGTTAACATTTTCTACACCTGAAAGGAAAAAGCCTACACCAAGTAGAAGAGAAATTGAATTATCTGAAGTAATTAAAAGAGCATTAGAACCAGCATTATTATTAGAAGAAATTCCTGGAAGTATTATAGATGTATATGTTGAAATATTAAATGCAGATGCTGGAACAAGGACTGCAAGTATAAATGCTGCATCTTTAGCATTATCCTTAGCAGGTATTCCAATGAAAGATTTAGTAGTAGGTTTAGCAGTTGGAAAAATTGGAGAAAGAATTGTTGCAGATTTAAATAAGGAAGAAGAAGATTATGATTCTGAAAAATTAAAGAAAGATCCTGAAAAATCTAAATATATAGAATATTATGGAGAAGGAAGAGCTACAGATATACCGGTTGCAATAATTCCTTCTGAGAAGAAATTTACTTTAATACAATTGGATGGAGAAATTTCAAGTAAGGAATTAAATGATGCATTAAATTTAGCATTAGAAAAAGCTATAGAAATAAAAGATCTAATGAAAAAATCTATTTTACATGAATATAAGGTTAGCAATTTATAGTTATTTATCCTTTTAGTATAAAATATTTATTTTACAAACTTTTTCGAAATTTAAGTGACTTTTCAATTTTTATTATCCTTGTTTAAATATCTTGTTTAAATATTAAGAATTGATTTTGAATTTTACTATCTGAAGGAAACAATTTTTATAAATTCCAAGATACTATAAACGTAAAATGAAAATTAATAATTATATTAAATATTTACTCTCTTTGATATTATTACCAGGTATAAATATTTATGCTCAAGCATCAAATTTAAATCAAATTATTTCTCAAGCTCAACAAGAAGCATCTGGTCTTTCACCTTTCTTTAATTTATCTTCTATTATAAACACTCCAATAATAAAGTATCTAACCACCACTCTTGGATCATCTGTTTTGGGTTTTGCAATTCCTTTTCTATTTGTTTTTGGAGTACTTGCCTTTATAACATATATAACTCAAAAAGAAATAAATAGGCCTTTACTTCTAATTTATTTCATTATTGATCTTCTTCTCACAATATTTTTTCATGCAATATTGATTTTATTTGCCATTATTTTAGCAATTGTCTTATTATTTTTTGGGTTTTATAAACTCTTTCACACCCTTACAGGAAGCACAATAGGAGGTATTACGGGAACTATTATTACTGCTCTTATTTTGTATGTTCTATTAACCAATGGTACTAACATTATAGGATTTTTATTTTCATCAGCTTTTTATATCCTTTTATTTATATTCTTTATTATTATTTTTATTTATGGTTACAAACTCTCACAGTCAAGTGATATAAAGAAACTAAAGAAACTTATATATCATATACATACGCCCCAAGATGTTAAAAATCTCCAAAACAATCTTAGAAAAACAGTTAACCAGTTTGAGCAGGATATTACCAAACTAAAAAATGATTTCGACAATTTAGTTAATACTTTACAAAGTAACTATTTAGGGCAACAACAGCCACCCAGAAATATTGACCCTCTCATAGACTTATTAAGAAAAATTAGGGATAATATTAAAGACTTTATTAATGAATATGAAAATTATATGAAAGATCTTGATGTGCTAGAAGCTAAGATAAACAGACTCTACAAAGAGCCTTTAAGATCATATTTACTAAAAATTTTAGAAAAAGAAGGGAAAAACGAGATAAAAAATAGAGCAGTTACTGCCTATAATGAATATACACAAAAATATCAAACCTCCTTACGTAGCAATAGATACAAGATAAGAAATTTAGCACTAAAATGGCACAATAAGAGAAAAATTGATAATATATTTAATGATATGGAGAGCCTTCTACATAATTTTCAGATATAAAATCCAAAAACACTATAAGAATACTAAAAAATTAAGTCTGTTCTCGGCAGTCTCATATGTTTCTTCATTTAGAAAAATTTCTAATAAATCTCAATAGAAAAAGATTATACTTTTAATATAATTTTCATTCTAAAGCAAACTTTTTAATTGCCAAGCTTTCTGCATAATCATCTATATCTGTTGTAATTATATATCCAATAGATACTTCATGTAATTTATGACCAGCTCTTCCAATCCTTTGTATTAACCTTGTAACCTGTCTAGGTGAATTATATTGAATAACAGCATCAACATATCCAATATCTATTCCAAGTTCTAAAGAAGATGTTGCAATAATTGCCTTAATTTTTCCTTCCTTAAATAATCTTTCATTTCTTTCCCTTACTTCCCTTGACAAAGAACTATGATGTATTTCAATCTTATATTCAGGTAACCAAACCTTAAATCTTGAAGATAATAATTCTGCCATTTCTCTTGTATTTACAAATATTATTACGGATTTATGTTTATCCAATATTTCCTTTATTTTTCTTAAACTCCATGCTATTTTTGGATTCCAATTATATTTCCTTGCCAATTCTAAATCTTCTTCACTAATTTCCGGATAATATACTTCTATATGATATTTTTTCTCTGCATACCAATATGCAATTTTATAATTCCTATATCCAAAAATAAATTTTGCAGCTTCATCCAAATCACCTATTGTTGCAGATAGAGCAATCCTTTGAAATTCTCCAGCATAATTTACCAATCTTTCTAAACCCAAAGATAATTGTATTCCCCTTTTTTCATTTAATAATTCATGTAATTCATCTACAATTACATATTTTACTGTTTTTAATTGTTCCCTTAATCTTTTTCCCAAAAATAATATTTGGAAAGTTTCTGGTGTTGTTATTAAAAATTCTACAGGTTTTTTAGATAATCTTACCCTTTCTTTTTCTTCTGTATCCCCATGTCTTACTGCAACAGATATACCTAAATTATCACACCACCATTTTATTCTATCCAATAAATCTCTATTCAATGCCCTTAATGGTGATATATAAATTCCCAATAATTGATTTTCAATTCCTTTTTCCTTTAATTCCAATATTTTTGAAAATACTGGTAATATTGCAGCTTCTGTTTTTCCAGATCCTGTAGGTGCAACAATTAAAGTATTATTTCCATTTAATATTTCAGGAATTGCTATTTTTTGAATTGGATAAAAATCTTTGAATCTTTCAAAGAATAATTCTTCTACTTTTTTATTAAGGTTATATGTCATAGATAATTTATATATTTGAATGCATTCTTTATTAAAGTTATACTTATATTTTCCAGAAAATTTTTTATAAAATATGGTATTAAAAGGTTTAGCAGGAAAAATAAAAGAAAAAATAAAGAAATTCAAAAATTATTTTAAAAAAGAAGAAGAGATATCTAAAAAAATAAAAGAAGATAGAGAGGAACTTTTAAGAGATCTTCACGAATTATTAACAATTTTGTATCAACAGATGTTTATAAGACCATATTGTCAAAATAATGAATATAGAGTAATTATAGATAATAATTCAAGAATTATATTTTGTAGAATTTTAGGAAATATAAATGCAATGTATAGATTGGCTCAAAGAGAATATAATAAAGTATCTGCTGAAACTGGACAATTAGAGAGAGAGTTATCCAGACTTAACAAAGAGTATTATGAAGCCTTACGACATGGTAAATTAAATGATATAAGAAAAAAAGAAGAAGAAAAGTTAAGAATAATAAAGGATTTAAATGTAAAACAAAATGAAAAAACAATCTTTTTAAATATTATGAGTTTACATAGAGATAATGAACATTTAGTAAAACAATTGATGGGAAGAATTAAAAATAAAGCTATAAAAAAAGAGCTAAAGCAATTAGATAAATTAATTAAAGAAGAAGAAAAAATAATAGATAAATTAAATGAACATATAGAAGAAGAAAATAGACTTTTCGAAGAAGAGGTGAGGTTAATACATCGGCTATCCGATGTTATACAATATTAAAATTTTTTAAATTTCCTTTTCTTCAATTAGAATTCCATCCAAAGTATATACTTCATATTTTTCTATTCCCTTTGCAATAGGACCCTGAAATTCTCCAACATCCCACAATCCAGCTAAATCAGAAAATGCAGGCAAAATTATAATTATTTTATTATCTTTATATCCAATTACAAAAACTTTTTCATATATACTTTCTCCAATACTTGTAGAAATACTTTTTGCAAAATGATGATGTCCAATAACATAATATTTTCCATTTAATTTTGTATTTAAATTTCCATGAGTAAATACAACATTTTTTATTTTTAATGCCTTCAAAATTTTAACATTATTTATCCCATTAATTAATTCTTCAATATCTCCATCATGATTTCCCTTTATTATATATATTTTCTTGAAATATTGAGAAATTTCATTTATAAAATATGGAATATCTGAAATTTCTTGTAAACTTGTTTCAGGTATATTATGTTTTAAATCTCCATCAATTATTAAATATTTTATTTTATATTTTTCATAAATTTTCTTTATTTTATTTATATAATAATTTACTTGAGAAGGTATATTTATTCCTTTTTTATATAATTCTCTTTCTATACCAATATGTAGATCAGAAATAACTAAAATTTTATTAAAAAATATTAAACCTTCAGTTCCAGTAAATTTAAGCATTAATTAAAATACTCCTTATTTGATTTATATCTTTTGCATTTTTTATTTTTTCTCTTATTTCTTTTACTTTATCTATATTATCAATTAATAAAACAATATCTCCCAAAGCTTGTCCAGGTATTCCTTTATTAAATCTAACCCTTAAATTTCCTTTATTCCCATGTATATCAACAATTTTTCCAATAAAAATTTTCTTTCCAGGACTTACCCATATTACATGCTTCCCAATATATTTACTTGCCTCATATTTATCATTTATATTTTCAAATTTTACTATTACCTGATTTGGATATATATGATGCCTACCCATCCTATAATTTAATATTATTCCCTTCATCTCTATTTTGATATATAATAATCTTTAAATATTTTATTTAATGCACCAATAACATTATTATCTAAATAATTTAAACCATCTTTACTAATATCTTTAATCATTTCTTCTCTATATTTCGGATCATTAAATGTACCAATCTTATTCCCATTATAATCATATATTTCAACCCCATTTTCTGTTACTATATATAATTTTGATTTTGATAAATATAGATCATAATTCTTATTTTTTTCTTTATCAATTATAGAATACTTAAATCTCAATAATATTTCTTCCCTCCTATTTTCAATCAAATTTCTTATATTTCTAATATGATATAATAATGATTCTTTTAATTTTTCCAATTCAATTATATCATACTTTTTTTCCTTATAATTTTTAATATCATTTTCTAAACTTTCTAATCCATTATATTCTATTGGCATTTTTTCTTTTACATAATTATTATATTCAACATTAAATAAATCTTGGAACTTTGTTTTTAATTCTTCATAAATTAATATATAATTATCTATTATTTTCTTTTCATTTTCTTTATCAATAATTTGCTTTATATTTTTCATTTCAGATATAAATTTCTCAGCCTTTTCAAATACATTCATTAAATCTTCATATTTATATTCACTAACTTTACCATGTTCAAAATCTTTTCTCATTTTCCATACTTCAGATAACATATTTACATATTCAATATTCAATATTCCTTTATCTACAAATAATTCTTTTAACATATCAGGGGTTTGTTTTGGATCTCCAGGTAATAAACCAGCATCCATTATTACTGCCTGAGCAGAAGTAACCATTGCAACTGCCAAATCTTCAATTATTAAATTATTTATCATATTTTTTAATTTATTTTTAGCTTCTTTTAACGCATTTTCTGCAGCAGTTATATATTTATTAGCAGCTTCTTGTGATGGTTTTATAATTCCTTTTAATAATAATTGTTTCCATGCAATAAACATTCCTCTATCATATAATGGTATTCCATCCCTTAAGAATGTAATTATTACTGGATTTGATTCTGACATTGCTAACCAAAATTCTGTTAATGTATAAACCTGTGGATGCAATTCTTTCTTAGAGTTAACTAATAATTTTGCTTCCATTGCCTTATTTAATATTAAATCCATTAATTTTATTTTCAATTCTTCAAATGTATGTTGTTTAACATCAGTATCATCAATTACAACATATATATCTACATCAGAAGATTCAACACTACTTCCCTTTACTTGAGAACCTGCTAAAACATATGCAACAACATATCTTTGTAATATATCAATTACCAATTTCTTATGAACATTTGTTAACCTAAATATTTCAAATATTCCTTTATCATATATTACATTACCAATTGATAATAGATCTAATAATTCAAATCTTGAATCCATTGCAATATTTTTTATATCTTCAATTAATAAAACATGTAACCAAATATCTAATTTTTCATTTTTTATTTTTTGTAAATATTTTTCCGTAAATGATGCCTTTAATTTTATTTTTTCTTCCGGATTTAAATCAAAATCTGATAAAATTATTATCCAGTGTTTATAAACTTCTATTTCCCTCTTATATTTTTCAAATAAATCTTCACTTACCATTATAGAACTATAATAAATTAATTCTTTCAATAAATTCATTATATTCTCATTCTTTTCTTTAAATTCCATTATTCCCATTACTCTATCTTTATATTCACTATTCAATATATCATCCTTAAGATCTGCCATAGAATAATCTTTAAAATATTTATTTATATTCTTTTTTCAAACCATTGATTTAATAATTTATAATCTATTTCTTTTTTATTTTCTTTCTTTTCTTCTTTATTTTCAGAATTTAAATATTGTTGACTCATCTTTATTAATTCTGTAGTTATATAATTCTTTAATTCTTCTAAAAAAGATGGATCTTCTTTAAATCTATTAAAATAAATTCTAATATTGTCATCTTTAAATCTTGGTATAACTTGAATAACAATATGTTTATATTTTTGTCCGGTTTCCCCAGAAGATAATAAAATATTCAATCCATCAAATTTTAATTTATTTTTTAATATTATTGATATATATTTTGAAATTGTAAACATTTTTTGATTTATTTCATCATTTAAACTTGTATAATCTTCTATATGTGATTTTGGAAATACCAAAAAAGATCCTTTTGAAGGTGGCAAAATATCCAATACACATATTATATCATTATCTTCATATAAAATATAAGATGATACCATTTTATTTGCAATTTTACAATATATACAATCATCCATAAAAAATTATTAAATCTTGATAGTTATTAATCTTTTATGACAAATTACTTAATAATTATAATATCAACCCTTGTTCCTTTACTTATATATGCTTTTCTAATATATTTATCTGAAAACATTATATTAAAATATATTGGAAAATATTCAAAATATTATTCTTCATGGCCAGAACATTATTTATTAATATATACAGCAGGAATGGCCTCCGCTTTACAATCTTTTTTACCAGGTTTAGTAGTAGCATTAAATGGAGACCCAAAACTGGGATATTATTTTCAATTATATAATGTAGTATTAGATTATACAATTACTTTAGGTACTTTTATATTAGCATTTAATTTTAAAAAAGGAATAATTGATAGCAATGTACTTTCCTTAATTATGATTTCAATAATAGCACAAGTCATTGTATTAATATTTAAACAAATAAATTTCTTTTCTGGATCTATTTTATACCTTATATTTATTATAATTTCAATATTTTTATTGTATAAATATAGAAGAAAAAGTGAAAAAAATATATATATACCAAAAAGTTCTTTTTATGAATATTTTAAGGCAATAGTCTTTTCTTTAGAAATTGCTCTAGCAATATCAATAATATATATTGGTGGAAATATATTAAATAATATTTCAAATACTTTACAAGGATTAAATCTTCCTATACCATTAATTGGTTATTCTATATCTTTAATTTTATTTACATTACCAGATATATTATATGGTCATTTTTCTTGGTTTAAAAAGAAGGATCTTAATATTAGTATGGCATCAATATCTGGAGAAGAAATATCAGAATTTACAATATTTACCGGAATTCTTGGAATGATATCTCCAATAAAATTTTCTGGCCAAGATGTTATACCAATTATTTCATCTTTTTTAGTTTTATTAATTTCTGTCATAATTTTATATGTATCTTCATATAAAAAAAGAATACCAAGATGGGTCGGAATTTTATTAATTTCTTTAGGTATTATACTTGGATTTATAGATGGTATAGCAAATCTATCATAATTTAAAAATATTATTCTCACTTATTATTTTGAATGAGAAGAAGTTCTAGAAGATGGAAAAAATACTTAAGATCTAGATGGAAATGGCAGAGAAGAAGAATTAGAGAAGAAAAAAGATTAAGAAAAATAGCTAGAATGAGAGCTTTATAAATATCAAAGTTTTTAAAATATTATAGTAATATTGTGTTAATATAGCCATGTACATCATATACCATATGATGTACATGGCACATATGTAGAGTATATCTGAAAGGGGATAATTGCAGCGGAATCTGCGGCCGTACTTTTCGGGCTAGGCCCGCGGCGGAAATCCGCCGAATTCCCGTTGATCCTGCGGGGGGCCATCGCTATCCCCTTCCGACTAACCCATGGGAGGCTAGGGATACCGGGTAAGGTATCCCGCCGTACGGCTGAGTAACACGTCGATAACTCTGTCTCGGGAGGGGAATATCCTCGGGAAACTGAGGGTAATTCCCCATAGGAAATGGGGTGTGGAATTCCCCCATTTCCGAAAGGGAACTGGGATAATCCCTCCCAGTTCCGCCCGAGAGGAGGTCGGCGGCCTATCAGGTAGTTGGCGGGGTAATGGCCCGCCAAGCCTAAGACGGGTAGGGGCCGTGAGAGCGGGAGCCCCCAGATCGGCACTGAGACAAGGGCCGAGGTCCTACGGGATGCACCAGGGGCGAAACCTCCGCAATGGGTGAAAGCCTGACG
>JAPWTZ010000028.1 GCA_028275775.1 Candidatus Nanopusillus sp. | reverse complement strand
ATTTCTTCTTAATCTTAATAAATATAATGTATCTTTTATTTCTTTATTGGCTTTAACAGTTCCTTTTATTCTTACAATTGCCAATAATCCCATTTTATACAAATCCAATCTTTAATCCAGAATATTTGGCATATTCCTCCTTAATTCTATATTCTACTGTTTTTCTTAATGCATTATAAATTGCCATTGCAAAATTATATCTCCTCCTAGTCTGTCCAAAAGATTTCATCCACAGATCTTTTATACCGGCTAATCTAAATATTTTTTTCATTTCTTCGGGTGCTACCAATCCAACTCCTCTTGGAGCTGGTAATAATACAACCCTTACAGAACCATAAGATCCTTCAACTTTAAATGGTAAAGAGTGTGGAGTTTTAAATGCACATTCCCAGGATCCACAACCCCTTGCAATTGGTATAATATTCAATTTCGCATTTCTTAATGCCTTTTCCATACATAAAGTAATATCTGAAGATTTTCCAATTCCTACCCCAACATATCCATTTTCATTTCCAACCACAGCAACAGAAACCCATGATGTTTTATTACCTTCAGCAGTTTTTCTTTGAACCATTTTTACAAATTTTGGTCTTCTATATTTACCTTTAGATAATGATAATCTAATATATTCATATTTTAGATCCGGTATTAATGCATCTACAATTTCTGGTTCCAATATTTTATATCCTTCTTTAAATACCTGCTCAATTGAATTTATTTTTCCTTCTTTTACTAATTTACCAAGATTTGTTTTTGGATTCCAAGATTCTATATTAAACTTTTGTGATCCTATTTTTTCTAAAGCCTCCTGTTCCTTTTTTACTTCTTCAACTTCTTTTTGTTCTTCTACCATTTTCTTTTAAATTTATATGACCATGCATAGGCCCTTATTTTACTACTTCTTCCAAATCCACAGTGTGAACAATATCCTTTATCAGGATTATATGTTTTTCTACCACATCTTCTACATATAACATGATTTACTTTATTTGTACCACCCAATCTTGTCATTTAATGATAA
The DNA here is from genome assembly GCA_028275775.1 of Candidatus Nanopusillus sp. GTDB lineage: Archaea > Nanobdellota > Nanobdellia > Nanobdellales > Nanobdellaceae > Nanobdella. The sequence continues at coordinate 3,809 of JAPWTZ010000028.1, read as the reverse complement.
TATAAAGAAATATTTTTAAAGTAAATAAGGAACTTAAAATAATCAATGAATGTTGACATATCAATAATAATACCAACATTAAATGAAAAAGAGAATATTAATGAATTAGTAAAAAGAATAAATGAAAGTTTAAGTGATATAAATTATGAAATAATTTTTGTAGATGATGGATCAAAAGATGGAACAATTGAAGAAATAGAAAAATTAAAGAAAGAATATAAAAATATAAAACTTGTTGAAAGAGAATATAGAAAGGGCTTATCATCCGCCTTTTTAGATGGATTAAAGTATTCTAATGGAAAATACATTGTATTAATGGATGCAGATTTACAACACCCCCCAGAATTATTAAGAAAAATGTATGAAAAGGCTTTAGAAGGTTATGATTTAGTTATTGCATCAAGATATATTAAAGGGGGAAAAGTAGAGAATTGGAATATTATAAGAGAAATTATATCAAGAACAGCAATAATTATTGCATATATTTTTCTACCAGAGACATTAAAAGTAAAAGATCCATTAAGTGGATATTTCTTAATAAAAAAAGATTTATTAAATAATTTTAAGATTTCAGATCCATTTAGTTATAAAGTTCTATTAGATATATTAGTAAAAGTAAATTATAATAAATTAATAGAAATTCCGTATATATTTAAAGAAAGAAAATATGGAAAATCTAAATTGGGTAAAAGAGTAATTTTTTCATATTTAAAGCAGATTTTATTATTATTTAACATTTCTCAATTTATAAAGTTCTATTTAGTAGGACTATCTGGAATTTTTGTTAATTTATTTTCTTTATATTTATTAATGTTTTATCTTCCATTTTATATTTCTTCTTTTTTAGCAATTCTAATTTCAATTATATGGAATTTTATTTTAAATGATTTATTTGTATTTAAAATTAAGAAAAAGAAACTTTGGAAAAGATTTTTGTTATTTGTTGGAGGAAGGGGTTTATTATCAAAGCCAGTTCAATATTTATCCGCTTTATTATTTTATTATGTATTTGGAATAAATTATTTGATATCACAACTTATTGCTATATTTATTGCTGCTATAATTAATTGGGTCTTTACAAAAGGTATTGTATATGGAAAGTAAATTTTATAAATTTCAAAAGCGTACTCTATTGCTTTTATTTTTATTTTTGGATAAATAGCGTCTATAAACACTACTTTGAAATTTATAAAATTTACTTTTTAATAAATTTTATAAATAGACTTTTAAAATTTTCTCAATCCTAATAAAAAATATTTATAATATTGATAACCTATCAATAACTATTTTTTATCCTATTTTTTACTATTCTGTAGATATCTTCCAAATTATTAATTGATATTTTAATCCTTTCCTTTGTATATCTATCCTGTAATAGAACACTATTCTCTGATAATTCCCTCTTTCCAACAATTAATAAGAACCTTATATCCTTATCTACTGCATATTTTATTTGTTTATTAAAATCTCTTTTCATTAAATCAATATAACAATTCAATCCAATTTCCCTTAATTTATTACATATATTCCATGCATCCTTAAATGTATCTTCAAAATATATTACACATATTTCTGTATAAGTTTTTTTATCAATATTAAATATTCCCAATTCTATTCCTGCATCAATTAATCTTTCTACTCCAATACTTCCACCAACAGCAGGTATTTCTTCATTTGTAAACAATTTTAATAAATTATCGTATCTTCCTCCTCCAGATAATGATCCAATTTTTGGTTTTTCAACAACTGCTTCATATATCATTCCAGTATAATAATCTAAACCTCTTACTAGAGATAAGTTTATTTCTATTTTACTTTTATCATTTAATAGATCTAAAATATTGTTAAAATAGTTTATTTCTTTTGATATTTCTTCATATTTTGATAAATAATCAATTACTTCCTGATTTCTTAATGATATTATTTCAACAATTTTATTAGACAATTCTCCGACAACATTATTTAACTCTTTTTTTACATTTTCTATTCCAATTTTATCTAACTTATCAATTATTGTATATACCTTCTTTATTTTTTCTTCACTTATATTTAACTTTTTCTCAAAAATAAATCTTAAAAATTCTCTATCATTTATTATAATTTTATAATTTGAAAAATTAAATTCCTTAAATATATAATCTACTATATTTAATACTTCTGCATCAGATTCTGGTTCCTTTGATCCAATTATATCAAAATCTGCTTGATAAAATTCTCTATATCTTCCTTTCTGTGGGTTCTCATATCTATAAGATTTGTCTATTACATATCTCTTAAATGGTAAAGCTGGTCTATGATTTGAAAAAAATCTTGCCAATGGTACTGTTTGGTCATATCTTAATGCATATTCTTTATCTGAATACGGTAATTTAAATCTCCATATTAATTTATTTTCTGCTTCTTCTCCATATTTTCCTTTTAATGTATCCCAGTATTCTATTGTTGGAGTTTCTATTGGATCAAATCCAAATCTTTGAAATATTTCTTCTATTTTACTAAATATTTTATTCCTTAATATCTTTATTTCAGGAGGAAAATCTCTTAATCCTGATGGTAAATTATACATTATATTAAATTTAAAAATTGTTTAATAAAATATTTGGTTATCTATGGTCGCTCATAGAAAGAAAAAATATAGGAAATATCTTGGACAAAGATATGCTAGAAGAGGATATAATGATAGAAATAGAGGTAAAGGAAATAAGGGTGGTTCTGGTTTCTCTGGATGGAGATTTAAGAAACAAAAATATATTAAATTAATTAAGGAATTTCCAGAAAAATTTGAAGATAAAAAAGGATTTACAAGTATTAAATATAATATTGAAAAATCTATAATCAATCTGGGAGATATAGAAGAATATTTTGATTATTTATTATCAGAAGGAATAATAAAAAATGATGGAGAATATTATACAATAGATTTAGATGAAATAGGCGTTGATAAATTATTAGGAGCTGGAAAAATTAACAAAAAAATGAAAATATATGTAAGAGAGGCATCAGAAAAAGCAATAGAAAAGGTTAAAAACATTGGTGGAGAGGTGATAATTAAATAATGGACTTATCATTACAAAAAAGATTAGCATCTGAAATACTTGGTGTTGGAAAAGATAGGATATGGATAGATCCGAATAAAATACGAGATGTATCTAAAGCTTTAAGTAGATCTGATATTTTAGATTTAATTGATAAGGGAATAATAAGAGTAAAAAATGTTAAAGGTCAATCTAGAACATGGGCAAATTATATTAAGGAACAAAAGAAAAAAGGAAGAAGAAGAGGGGCAGGATCTAGAAAAGGAGGTAAAAAAGCCAGATCAAATAAGAAAGAAAATTGGATGAAAAGAATAAGAGCAATAAGAAAATTATTAAGAGAACTAAAAGAGAAAAAAATAATTGATAAAAAGTTATATAGGGAGTTGTATAAAAAAGCAAAAAGTAATGAATTTAAGAGCAAAAGAGCTGTTTTAATTTATCTTAAGGATTTAGGAATATTAAAGAATGAAAAAGAGATTTTAAATAAATAGCTTATAAATTTTTTTATTTAAAGCTTATAATCATTTCACCTATATATTTTTTATGGCAACAGCATCTCAATTAAGAGCAGAGGTAGAAGCTGCATTTAAAAAGGGTGTATCAAAGGATGAGGTAGATAAAGTAGCACAACAAATAGCAAATAAATTAGGAAAGAAACCAGCAGTTGTAAAAGCATTAATTACAAGATATGTAAATAAAGGAATGATAAAGGAACAAGGTGGAAAATATGTTTGGGCTGGCCAATAAAATTTTTTCTTTATTTATATTTTATAA
>JAPWTZ010000026.1 GCA_028275775.1 Candidatus Nanopusillus sp. | reverse complement strand
ATCTTTTTCGAATAATTCCTTTTTTAATTTAGTTTTCATTTATATATTAATTTCTTTTGGGATTTAAAAACCATTCCTTTTTAAGACATGCAAAAACAAAAAGAATACGGGCCACCATAGAGCTATCTTTATTTAATTCTCTTTATATAATAATTTATTTTAAAATTTATAAATTTATACTATATAAAGCCTAATATACTTATCATAATATAGTATTATAGTTCATAGTAATCTAATTTTATAATAAATTAAGCAAATTAGTACTTTTTAGAAAAATAATATTTAGTTTGATTTAAATCCTGTTTAAACTTTTAAATTTAGATGGCATATAAATTTATAAATTATTTATAAAGACCATAAAAAAGGTTTTAATATACACAATTATAACGGGTATAATATAATATCTTACAAAAAGGTATATGGTACCATATATATGGGTCTTTTACAACCTTAATAAAGTATTTTCTATAAAAATGTAATACCGAAAGATTTTTAAATAGGAAAAATAATAGTAATACTATGGCATCCATATCGGATCCATCTAGGTTAGTAATAACTTTTTTAGGAGAGAGAGAAGAATTAGCCAAAATAGAGGCGGTATTCACAGAACTAAAGTTAATAACGGGACTAAAAAAGGTGGAATTGTATGGAAAAGCATTAGAATGGATAGCAAATAATGAAATAGCAAAACAGAAATTTATAGAGTATTTGTTAAATAAAAAGGCAAAAAATGAAATGATAGAGATTGTTAAATAAAATGGAAAAATACATATTAAAATATATAGGGAATGGAATTTCGGATTTTGGACCATTTAAATTAGTACCAATAAAAGAATGGGATGGAAATTATTATATAGATAAATTAGGAGTTATTAAAGATAAAGGATTCATAAAATTCGGAGAAGGAATTACAACATGGGGCTCTATTATTGGTAAAAAGAAAAGTAAAAACGCATTAATAGGGATTACTTTCTATTTAGATTATTATGATTATGGAAAAAGTGAATATGTCGGATTTATTGTAGAAAATGAACCTGGTATTTATGAATTAGTAGATTGTAAAACAATTCCAATAACATTAACACATATTGTAAGAAAAGAAATATTAACTATTTATAGAATACAAAAGACATTAAAAAACCTCAAAGAATGGCTATTTGATTATAAAGAATTTAAAAAGATAGTAGAATCATTGGCTCTCGGATATATTATATATAAGAATATACAAACATGCCCAATAACAATAAAGTCTTTTGATTATAAAGAATTTTACTATTACCTATATAGAAATGATTTAAAAGGGATCTTTGATCAAGAAACCTATTTTAAGATAACCGAGATGGATAAAGAAATCGATAAAATAAATGATGGTATAATAAAAGAGGTAAAATTTATTTTAGATTTAGCTAAGAGATTTGTAGAGGCCCAAAAAGTAGAAACAATAAAAGGATAAAACCATGGTAGACTATAAAATAATTCAACACGGAGATGAAATTTATTTAGAGGAAATTGAAGATAATAAAAAAGAAACAAAACAAAAGGAACCTGAAACAAAAGAATTAACATTAATTAGAGCAAAAAAGGGTGAAGAAACCCAGGATGCTAAGGTTTTTATAACATATATTAAGGAAAAAGATGGAAAAAAGACACCCAATGATGTACAGATACGAGAATATAGGAAAGATGGATTAGTAGTTTATCAAACATTGGAAACAATAAATTCAATCGGTAGAGTTGTAAATAGTAGAATTGGACCAATATTAGGTTATCTAAAAGTAGATAAAGAATGCGAATATTATTATGAAACATATAAGATAATAAAATCAATTGTATATGGAAATTACATAATAACGGAATTATATAAAAACGGATACGTTGTATATAGCGATCCCGAAAGTTTAGGAAATTACTATTATACAATATATAAAGAATTAGTACACGGAGAATTAGCAAAAGATGAATATTTAGAGATAACACATATTAATATTATTGATCCATACACAGAAAAGGATCTTTCATTATTTTCTAATATAGTAGATAAAATAAGGCAAAAAATAGAGGTTAAAGCAATAAAAAGATGAGCATAACAAAAACAAAACAAAATTTAAGTAATTTAAGGGTTAAAGCATTATTAGCGAGTTATATAATAGTAGTAGGAGAGGGTGCAAGTAGAAATAAGGACATAATTGTTTTTATTCCAAATAAAGAATTATTTGAAAAAATCATATTAGGCGAGGATTATGAATTAAATAAAGAATACTTACATGAAATAATTAGCATGCAAAAATTAAACTTTTATGGGAAAAAGCGCATTGAAAGAATATTTAATATAATAGATAGTGACCCAAAGATACCTGAGGAAATACCCGAACAAAATCTAAATATAATTAAAGAATTAATTATAACAAAAATAATACTACAACAATTGGAAAATAATACATTCCTAAATAAAGAAATAAGAAAAATAATACAAAAAGAAAGACCTATAATTTTTATAAGACTTCATATTTATTTAGCAGGTTTTGAAGATCTTATAGATATATTAAAAATAAAAGGGAAAGAGGATATAGATATATTATTTAAAGTATTACTAAAAGCGTATGAAATCTTAAGGGAATTAAACCCAGATCAATCTAAAAAAGTCAATGAAATAGTTTATAGACTAAAAAGTATTATAGAATCACCCGAAAGGGTAGATTTAAAGATGGATATAAGTATATTAGGCTTAATAAAGATACCAATACAATTAAGAGATCTTTATGAGAAAAAAAGAAAACTAGAATCCGATTTAGATATTATAGAAGATAAAATAGAAACAAAAAAAGCTTTGGAAACCGAACCTGGAGAATTGGAAAATGATCCCGAAGTTAAAGAATTAAAAGAAAGGGAAAAAGAAATAAAAAAACAATTAGAAGAAATTGAAAATAAAATAAAAGAATTAAGAAAAGAATGGGAAAGGCTAAGATCAAATAGAGAAAATTAAATAAAATGGACCCAGAACTCCCAGGATCAGAAAAACCCGGAGCAATATATGAATATATTGAAAATAAAAAAGATAAGAAAAAAATATTTGAAACGGATATATTTGCAAATAGAAAGATAAGTGGGATTAATATAGAAAATAATGATGAAAATATGAAAGAAATTGATGAATTTATACTCTATGATAAAGAAATTTACCAAAAATTCTATAAAGATATAATATTAAGCATGCCAGCCAAAAAAGAAATTTTATTAGAAAAGATATATACGCATAGAGAAGGGATTTATATAGGTGCAATATTAGGGGTTAAAGCAAAAGATAAGAATGAATTTATTGTTAAATTAGAAAACGGAATGGAAGTTATTTATGACAAAGATGAAATAGAAAAAGATAAGGATAAAGATATTACCCAGATAATGGAATTCTTTAGCAAAGCCAAATTTATTAAATTATGGCTCAGATTAAAGCAAAATGATGAATCTAAGGAAATATATATTAAAGACTATGAGGATTTAGCAAAAATTAGCAAATATGGAGATAAAATAAGAAAATATAAAGATCAATATGGGTTAACATGGTATGAATACCTATTGAGTGCTATGGGATATAATATATTTGATCTAAATGAAAGAGATAAAGAAATAATAGATAAGTTATATATACCACGTGTGTTAAGTTTATTTAATGTAAATTTACCAACTGCAGACAGCTTATTTAACCCATATACACATATGTTGCAATTAACGCCACCATCAACCGGAAAAACAAAATTTTACACATCATTACAAGGTTATTTAAGAATTGGTTATATATCAGGAATTCCATCACGTGCGAGATTAGTATACAATGCGGAAAAGAATACACCAGGTGAAATATTTTATAGTGAATATATTGTTATAGATGAAATAGATAAGTCAGACACCCAGGCTTTTATCGAATTTGCCGAGAGAGCAAATGAGGGAATTGATTCTGGTAGATGGTCAGCTGAGAGAGGGGACACGGAAAAAATTAAAGCATTATTAAGAGGGAAAAGATTGCCACGTGGTATAATATTATTAGGAAATATTGGGGATGAAAGTGAAAGTGAGCAAACATTTAATGAATATGCGGAAACATTAGAAATAAAGAAAATAGAAAATGCACGCGATGCTGGGAGATTTTTATTAAAGGAAAAAGCAAAAAGCAATAAAAAATATAGGGACACAATAGATTCTTTAATTAGTAGGATGGCAATAGTAAGTGTAGTTACGGAAAGATTTAATATAAATAGAATTAAAAGCGATAGATTATTAAATCCCTTAGCAATGCATGAATTAGTGAGGATTATACAAAATGAAATAAATAGGATAGCAAATAACTATAATAAATATATTGATGAACAAAAAATAAAGCAAATGGGGCAATTTAAGGATGCTAGAATGGAAGATAATGCTATTAAATTAGCAATCAAAATTAAAGCTTTAGAATTAGATAAATATCTAAATGAGAATGCTGAGGAATTAGCGGTTAATATAGTGAATGGTACATGGAAATGGCCATAAAAATACTAAAAAGAATAATATAAAAAATGGATGAAACAACCCTATTTGATGAATTAACATTTTTAGGTTATAGTATACCCGAGGTAATAGAATTTAATGGTAAAGAATTATCAAATTATAGAATTGCATACAATGGCAAAATTATAGCATCGCTAAAAGAATTAATAACAAATGTAGATAAAAAAATACATAAAAAAGATATGAAAGAAAATAAAGAATTTTATATAAATATTATGGCACACTTAATTGCATATTATATTATTAAAAAGATGAATAATATAGACCCAGGATATGCAAAATATTTATTAGAAAATCATAGAGATTTTACAGAAGCAATATATAATAAATTATTGGGAGGAGATGATGATAAATTTGAATATTTTGGTATTGTTTGGACAGATAAACAAATAGAAAATGCATTTATTGATTATATAGTACCTAGATTAGAGCCTTTTTTTAAGATCTAAAATATTCTTTCTTATTTTTTAATAAAGACATTTCTATAATACAAAAAAACCCCTCCCCGGTTGTAAT
>JAPWTZ010000025.1 GCA_028275775.1 Candidatus Nanopusillus sp. | reverse complement strand
AATTTTAATTTTTTTGATATAAAGTATGAAATTGCCCATGCAGAAAATATATATATTAATGAAAATAAAAATATTTTATCTATTAAATTTAAAGCAAAACTAAAATTTTTTACAATATCTATTCCTAATGATATCCCCAATAATATAATTCCTATTTTTACATACCAAAAAGAATTTGAAGCTGCCTGTAATGATTTTGGTATATTTTTAGTAAAATTTGAAATTAATAATCCAAGAATTAATGAAAATATATATCCAATATCACCAGTTAATCCTAAAGACCATTTAATTCCAAGTTCATTCCAAAGATCTGGTGTTGCTGATATATAAGCATAATGTCCTAGGATCCAAATAAAATAAGAAACAAAGAAAATGAATGTATAACTTACTATAAAATCTCTTAAATTAATATTCATAAATCTTGCGCCTATTGAGAGAATAAATAAAGTAAATATATATAAGAGAAATATAGAAAATATTCCTAAATAATTATATTGAGTAAAAATTGTTGTAATAATATTAGAAGGATTTATCCATATATTAACTTTTGGTAACCATCCAAAAAAAGAATATATACTTAGTATAAGAATAATTAAAGAAATCCATAAAGCCCACCAATCTTCTTTCTTCCATAAAGAACTCCAATCAATATTCATTATAAACTGTTAATAGAAAATTTCATATTTATTTTTATATTAGAACTTATTTTTAAATTTCTAAAGATTTAAATAGAATATGGTTTCAATACCAGGCTGGTTTATATATGCTTTATTGGGAGCAATATTTGCAGCTTTTTCTACAATATTTGCCAAAATTGGATTAAAAGACATAAATTCTATTACGGTAACAACATTAAGAGCAATTATTATGACAATTATTATATTTATTATATTTCTGTTAGAAATTAAAAATATAAACAGCTTATTTAATCTATCTAATAAAAATTATCTATTTGTAATATTAAGTGCTTTATTTGGTGCTCTTTCTTGGATAGCTTTCTTTTATGCATTAAAAATTGGAAAGGCTAGTAATGTTAGTATAATAGATAGATCTAGCTTTTTATTTGTCGTTTTATTGAGTATTATAATATTAAATGAAAAATTAACAATTCAAAAAGTTATTGCTAGCATATTAATGTTTATTGCTTTAGTATTATTGGTTATATAAGATTTTAATAATTTTAATTAGAATTTGAATTATTAACCATATAGTTTATTAAATTATTAACATATGGATTATTCCATAGTCCGAAAGAATCACCATAGCCATTCCAATTATAAATTCCTATTATATTTATACCCATTTTATGTAACTGATTAATTATATCAATATAATATTTTATTGTGGCTTGATATCCTTGTTCAGAAGGACCATTCCAATCTCCCAAACCTCCAGAATCTATATAACCTTCTAAATCTCCATTTCTAAATCCCAATTCACCTATAAAAAATTTAATATTATTTTCATCTGCAAATTGTTTATATTGCATAATAATACTTTTCATATATTCACTCATCGAAATATTTCCATGATTATAAATATAATCTCCATATAATTCCAAACCAATCATATCTAATTTTATCCCATAATTATTTAACAAATAATTATATAATTCTATTATTCTTTTGGAATTTCCCATATCTACATAATAAAATAACTTTGCTTTTGGTAAATATTCTTTCATTAAAGAATAATAATACGCTAACTGTTCTATTGGAGCTTCATCAATTTCACTAAATCCAATAACAATATTTTCCCCTCCATTGGTAATATTTGATAAGTATTTCAAAAATTCTTTAATATTTTGATCATATTGCGATAAATTCACAATATTATCTCTATTTGTTGTAACAAACAAATTTATATAAATTGGTTTATTATCTTTATTATTTTCATATAAATATAATATTTGATCTAAAGAAAGATTATAATCATTATTAAAAGTTACTATAACACCTTCTGTAATAGGAGAATTGCTTTGAAAATAAGGATTCAACAATTTATAAGTTCCATTACCAGGTCCCCATGGAACATCCCAAAATATATATTGTAAATTATTCAACTTATTATTAGAGAAATTTTGATATGAACTATTATTTATTCCATATTTAAAAATTAATGTTCCTAAAACAGCAGTTCCAACCAATCCTATTAACCCTTTCAAAAAACGTCTTCTACTTATATTTACCATTATTTAATATATTTAATATAAAAACTACAAGTTTGAAAAAAGTTGATAACCTTGTGCCTGTATAAATACTATATATGTACCTAAATAATTATTTACTCCAACTACTGGATATTTATTCTCATATACACCCAATTCTTGTATACTTGTAATAGTATCTACATGCAAAGTTCCTTGGCTTGATGGATTTGAATTATTTGGCGTTCCAAGAATAGAATCGGCCAACTTAATATAATTTAATACACTATTTACTTGTTGCCCGTTTTGATATAATATTATTGTACTACTATTAATACTATTGCTCCATCCCCAAAGACTGTTTGCGTATGAGGCTTGATCCGAAGTTGGCATTACTACTGTAGCATTTCCACTCTTGAGATTCTGTAATGCATTATATACGTTTTTCCATTCCCTATCTGAGATTAATATGTTATAATATATTTGTGAAGCTGGTAAATACCATATACCATTCTGTAAAATAGCTTGATTTATATTTGCTCTTCCCAATACTAAATAAACTTTATAATTAGTTTTATAAGTTGAATTATAATTATTTACTGCCGAAAGGAGATTTCCTATATTAATATTTCCATTTAATACATATTGACTAGGAAGTGCGATTTGTAATTGTGTATTTGTAAGAGAATTATATAATGTTAGATATGCATTATTTCTATCTATTTCTACATCTGTTACTTCTAAAGGTATAAATTGTATATCGCTATTTCCAAATAATATCTCCTCTAGAGTTTGTAGTGGTTGTGTTGTAGTTGAATTAGTTTGCGGTCCTGTTTCTGTAACTGTTTTATTTGTTGGACAATATGTTGTAGTTGTTGTATTTGTTTTAAGAGTTTGAGTTATAGTTCTCCTTTCTCTTATATTTGCTAGTTTATCTACTGCATATATTATTTCATTAAGTCTGGGTAGAGAATAACCTAATAATGCACCAAGACCCGCTGCCGCTGCATACCTTAGCAGCTCTCTTCTAGTGAGTCCCATACACCAATAATATTAAAATATTTTATAAATTTTCTATCCTAACAGTTACTTGACGATGATAAATATATTTGTATACTAATAGCATTTAAAAATTCTACAAAATTTTATGAGAAAATAAAGGTATTAATGATTAAATATTCAATAAAATAACTTCTCAAATATTTTCTAATATTCTTTTAATTTCCAATAATTTATTTTGTAGTAACTTATATTTATTAATTATTTCCTCCTTTTCTCTATTAATTTTATCTAAATCAGATTTTATTCTACCAATTTCTATTTGTAAACTTTTTATTGTTTCCTCTTTATTATTTATAATATTTTTTAGCTCATCCCTTTCCATTTTTAGTTTTTCAATTTCTTCCTTAAGATTTTTTACTTGATTTTTTAGATCGTCTAATTCTTTATTAGAACTATTAAATGATAAAGTTAAATTTAATTGTCCAGATTTTATCTTTTCATATGTTTCTATTATAAGAGAACCAGCTTTCGTTTTTCCGCTAATATGATTTCTTATAGATTCCTCAGATCTACCTAATTCATCTGCAATTAAACTTATTGGCATTCCTGCTTTATATCTTGCATAAGCTGCTGCTGCAATTGCTAAACTATCAATCCATGTAGACCTTTCATTAGGGTCTTTTATTAATTCTAATACTTCTGGTCTATATAAAGTGCCTATAAGCAGAAATGTTTCTAATTTCTTTATATCATTCTTTCCTAAAGGATTTAATGGTATACTTTTAAAGTCTATATCTATTTTTTCAGCTTGTTGTGTAGAAACATTATCTACCATAACAATATAGTTGTAAATTAACCTTTATAAATCAAACAAATAGAATTGAATAGAGACTTTAAAAATAAACTATATTAAAATTATTTCCTATCAATTTTCCAAATAGCAAGTGCCAACAATGTTTCTATTATATCTATTACTAATGCTATCTCTGCTAATACATTTGTAAATAAAGCATTTATATCACCTTTTCTAATATATTCAACATATCCTATAAATAGTGCTAATAACATTAATAACCAAAATATAATGTTTGGCAAATAATATTTTTTCCAATTTAATAAGAATACTAGTCCAGATATTATAGATAATGCTACAAACATTCCTACAGTTGCTCCAAATAATAAAGATACATTTACTGCTACTGCTCCTGCTACTAACATATGTATTCCAGCCCAAAAAGTTGCTAATAACATTCCCATCCAACCAATTATTTCTTTTATTTCCATTCCATAACTTTGTTATAAAGGTTTATAAAATATACAAAAATTTTATTTAGATTAATATCATATAAATAAAAAATAAAAATAAGAGAAAATTTTTGATTTTATAATTATTAAATAAATAAATCTTTTTATACAAGTTTTATAAATATTAATAGAGAATAATAAGTATTCAGTTCGATTTATAAGAATACCATTTAATCTAAATCTAAAAACCTTTATCTAATTTAAAATAAAATGAGACTTTGGTCTTTACATCCAAAATACTTAGACAAACTTGGTCTTTTAGGTTTATGGAGAGAAGGTTTATTAGCACAAAAAGTATTGCTAGGAAAAACAAAAGGATATAGAAATCATCCACAATTAATAAGATTTAAGAGAACAAAAGATCCAGTATTATATATAGGAACATATTTATATTATGTTTATTTAGAAGGAAAAAGAAGAGGATATAACTTTAATAAAGATAAAATAATAAAATATGACTTAAAATTAAAAATGCCAGTAACAATTGGTCAAATAAATTTCGAATTTCAACATTTGCTTGAAAAACTTAAAATAAGAGATAAAGAAAAATATGAAGAAATAAAAGATGAAAAAATGATTAAACCAAATCCAATTTTTTATATTATTGATGGAGATATTGAAGAATGGGAAAAAGATAAAAA
>JAPWTZ010000024.1 GCA_028275775.1 Candidatus Nanopusillus sp. | reverse complement strand
TATTTTTGATAAATGAATGTGAAACAAATATGAATTATATTAAAGTAAATATTGGAGCAAAAGAAAAAATATTAAATGGTGCAGATGTATTTAGACCTGGAATAATTGAATTTTCAGATTTTAAAAAGGATGAAATAATATTAATAATATCTGAAGATAATAAATTATTAGCAATTGGGAGAGCATTATATGATAGTAATGATGCTATTAAGATGGAAAAAGGAAAAATAGTAGAAAATATACATTATTATGGAGATAAAATAACAAAATATTATTTAAATAAAATTAAGAATTGATTTCTGCTTTAATAAATTGCTATATTTTCTTAATTTATATACTGAAACATTGTATTTATTCATAAATTTATTATTTAAATATTCTATTAGCTCATTATAATTATCAAATTTTTCTATCAAATTATTTAACATATATTTTGTCCCTTCTCTAACAACCCAAACACCTAAAGGAATTTTATATTCTTTTGTTACAAATCTAAATACAACTAGATTTCCAACCATTTTATAATTTCTCATAAATTCTGCAAAAGATAATTTTAAAGCACTATAACCTCCAGATTCATCATCTCTACCAATTATACTATATTTAGAATTTAAATTATATACAGAACCTGGTATTAATGTTTCTATCAATTCACAATTTCCATTACCTGGAAAAAATACTCCATAAAAATCGTTTCCATATAGAGAATAATAGAATAGATAATATTTATCATTAATTTTGGAATAATCTTTTATTTCTTCTTTTATTCTTTTCTCTAAAATTTCATGAACTGCAGTTATTGCCCATTTACTTGGAACCAATTTTTTATTTATCTTATATCCGAAGAATCCCATTGAAAATAATCTTGATAAATAATAATCAGACATTCCAGATTTATATAGATAATATATAGAATCTTCAGCTTTCATTTCTTCTATTTTATATATTTCATTTGGTATTTTTGGATTTTCATTTATTTTTATTTTATCTATTATTCCAGAATATCCATATAAGCCTATTATTTTTGAAATTTTCATATTTTCACTTATTTTATTAAAATGTATTTCTAAATTTATTGATTTGACAGATAACATTGAATCCAAAATTTCATTATATAATTTATCATTTTTTCTTGGTAAATTTGCATCTACAATTTTCTTTGCATTTATTAAACTTATTCTACTCTTTATAATTTCTTCAACATCTATATTATTCTTTGCCCAGTATATAGGATTATCATATATTTCTATATTTTCATTATAAGATGTTAAAACACCTAAAGATAATTTTGGATAATTAATTGAACTAATTAAATTTGATGGGGGAGTATACCCATTTATATCTTTTTTTAATATTATAGATTTTCCATATAATTTCTTGTATTTTTCTGCAAGTTTCTTTGCATTTATAACATCTATCATTAAATTTTTATTTATTTTTTAAATTATAAGTTTGATGGATATAATAAATATACCAACAAGATATAAATTAAGAGAAATTAAAAATTTGGATGAATTAAAAAAATATTTACCAAAAAAATTTGCTCTAGTATCTTTAACTCAATATTCTGAATATGCTAAAAAAATATATGAAATATTAAAGAAAGATTATGAAATAATATTAAAGGAAGGATTATATGGAATAAATGTTTTGGGATGTTATTCAGAACCTGCAAATGTAAATGAAATAGATACAGTATTATTAGTTGGGAATGGAAAATTTCATGCAGAAAATATTATAAGAAAATTAAAGAAAAAGGTAATTGTATATGATCCTATATATGGAGAAATAAATATTTATGAACCAGATTATAATTTTGATAAAATTATAGAATTCTTATTAAATAAATTAAAGAATTCAAAGAATATTGGAATAATATTATCAATAAAGCCTGGACAATATTATTATTTAGAGACATTAAAAGTTAAAGATAAATTGGAAAAATATGGAAAAAATGTATATTTATTTATAGGAGATACAATAGATATTTTACAATTGTTAAATTTTCCATATATAGATTTTTGGATTTTTTCTGCATGTCCAAGATTAATTGATGATATAATAAACAATAATATAAATGGAATAACAATTGATATCTTAATAAAAAACTTAGATAAAGTAATTAATATTTAATATTCCTTGTATGAACATATATAATCCTATTGTAGATAAAGTAGAAAATATAAAGAATATCAATATATTAATTATGTAATATTTATATAAGTAATAATAAAATCCCAATTTATCTCCACTATTTTCTATACTATTAATTGCATATATAATTACAAAAGCTATTGCTACATTAAATATTCCAATTATAATTATCATTGAAGCAGGAGATACAAGAGAATTTAAGTTAAATATATTAAATATAATGCCTGGTAATGAATTTATATATTGAGAAACATTTGAACTAGATGATGTTAAATTTGATATTTGACTAAATTGAAAAGACAATTTATATAAAATTTCTATAATCATTACACTAACTGCGCTTATTATTCCTAAAATAACTGGAGCTAAAATTCTTAATAGAGATTTTAATTGAGATAAGTCCTCTGCTACAAGATCTTTAATTCTCTCTTTTACTTTTGATATTAATAAAAAATATCTTGCAATTATACCTGTTATAACAGAAGCTTCTGCAGGAGATTGACTACTAGCTTCATATAATAATTCCATTATAGCTTTTAATTGGGATGAAGGAATTTTAGATAAAGCTCCGTATCTAATATCAAATACAGAATCATAAAATGATAATCCTGCCCTCAAATTTTGATATATTTTCGATATAAAATCTCCTATTGGGCTACCTTTATATTTAGGATAAACATATATCATTGCCTTTTCAAGTGGATAACCTTCATTTAATGCAGAACTTAAAGATAATAGAAAAGGTGGTAAATCTGTTCCTATTTTTTCTAAATTTTTATATAGATCTTTATAATGGGAAAAATAAATAAAGGCAATTAATGAAATAGATAAACCTATTAAAAATACTAAAAATTCTGATAATAATATTCCTAAAACATCAAATTTATATAAATATTTATATATTATAAAAAGGATTATAAAAAATAATAATATACCTACCGAAATTCCGCTACCTATTGATATTAACTTATTTTTTAAATCTTTTCTCTTTAAATAATAGAATAAATATATATCATCATTTGAAAAAACACTAATTATTTTTGAAGAAACCGCATAATTAATTGAATAAAATGCTATAAATGGTATTAAAATATCAAACAATATAAACAATGAGAGAGGACTAAATATATTTCCTAAAAATATTGATGCAAGAGGAAATATTGTTAATAACATAACTGGTAAAGTTATACCCAACATAGATACAAGGTTTATTGTAGATCTTATTTCTCTAGAAAATTCATATAGTTCATTTATCAATTCTTCCAAAGCTTCTTCTATAGATTTATCTATTTGAAAATTTCTTCTATCTTTATCTGGATCATATAAAGCACTTAAAATGAGCATAATACCAACATAGAAGAATTTTGCATTTTTTTCCCATAATCTTGAATATTCTATTAAAGCTTCTGATGCAGAAACATATTTTCTATTATATATATCCCTTAACAATCTTAATAGATCTAATTTTAATGGCAAATTTATATTTTTTGCAGCAAATAACATGGCTTGTTCTACATTTGGATTTTGTCTTAATTTAATAGCTATTAATAATAATAAACTTACTAGTTGAGATTTTTTCTTTGTATTTAGATTATTATATAAAATAATATAATAATAATCAATCAATATATAAGATAATATGCCAAGAGAAATAAATAATAGGAAATATAAAGGAGATATTATTATTGAAGGTATTATTCCTATAAAAATAAACAATATTAGAAAAAATATTGCTGTTGAATCTATTTGATCAATATTTACATCTAAAAGAAGTTCTTCATTTATTTTTTCAAAATTTTTTCTTTTATTTTCATTTACTTTAACTTTTATTATATTTCCAAATGATTTAACAATTTTTTCATAATATTTTAATTTATCACCAAAATAAAAGTATTTATATAATTTTATTCTACTTTCTAAATTTTGTACATCTAATTTATTTAACTCAACTTCTGATATATCCATTTCTTCATATTATCTAATATATAATCTTTTACAATTTCGTTATATTCCTTAATACTTTTATCTACATATTGATAAAATACTTCATTATATGCAGAAACAAAATCTGCTTCCAAAATATCTTTCCTATTCTTTTCTCTTGCTATATCTACTAATAATTTTTTTGATAGACCAATTGTCTCTATCATATTCCATATCCTTTCCCAAGATTTCGACAAATATTTTATCCTAGATGCAACAGCCTTTAATATATCAGAATCTCCATTTATTAATTCTAATGTAGGTTCCAAATTATCTTTTTCAGCATCATAAACCATTAAATCAACAAAACCTCTTTCTTTTAATGGATCCTGCTCCCATAATTTTCTTACTTCAGTTATTCTTAATACTCTTCTATATCTTTTTAATCCTGAAGGTTCTTTAATTGGATTTACAATTACTATTATATCTGTAGCTTTAAATGATGTTTTAGGAACTCCCAAATCATTTACAACTCTATCATATACTCCATAAGGACTTTCTGCATGTAAAGTACCCATTACTGCATTTGCTACAGCACCAACTCTCATAGCTTCATACAATGTTAGAGCTTCTTTCGATCTAACTTCTCCAACAATTATAGCACTATCTCCCATTCTTAAAGATACTCTTAAACCTTCTTCAGCAGATAATTCAGCAGATTTTAATGAAAATGGGCTCCTAACTTTCATAGGAACTATATTATATCCTATTGATCTGAAAAATTCTGCTGGTATTTCTAAAGTATCCTCTACAGTTATTATCCTAACTTTCTTAGGTATTTCTAACATTAAAGCTGTTAATAATGATGTTTTACCACTTCCTCTTGTACCAGCAATTAAAATTGTCCTTCCATTTGCAACTAAAAAAGATAATAAACCTGCAGCCTGATAATTTAACATTTTATTATCTATAAATAAAGGTAAAGTCCATGGTTTGCTTCTATGTCTTCTAATTATATATGATAATCCAAAAGGAGATAATGG
>JAPWTZ010000006.1 GCA_028275775.1 Candidatus Nanopusillus sp. | reverse complement strand
TAAAAGATATTACTTTAGATTGTTGATTAACTAAATTATTTGATGAAGATGTAATTGAATTAAACATACCAGAAGTAAATGCATAAAATAATCCAGCAATTGCAACAGTCATAACAATAATTAATATTGATGCTATTATTGGAGAAATAGATTTCATATAAATATTATTTATATCTTAAGTAATAAATATCTTATGGGCAAGTGAAGATTAAGAACGGATCATGATCTATAATATATAAAAACCTGATGGGACCGCGGGGATTCGAACCCCGGACCTCCACCTTGTAAGGGTGGCGTCATAGCCACTAGACCACGGTCCCTTTCATTTAATATTTTTGTAAAAATTTTAAAATACTATTGAAGATTCATATTCAATTTCCGGAGTCTTTAAATATATAATAATTTTATCCTCTTTTATTTTTCTTCTTATTGATAATAAACCTTTATCTAAATAAATATTAAATATATAATATTCCAGTTCATTCATTTCATTACTTTTTGTTAACCTTTCGCAATCAACTATTTTACAATCTTTTATATTCAATATTTCGAAATCGGAAGTTATATTTGAACCTGCCATAAATGTTAATCCATTTTCCTCAGATAATCTAATATAATATTTATCTCTTACGCATTCTATATATGTTCCTTCTCTATATTCTCCCCCACTTATTTTACAAAACATTTCAAATTCTTTTTTAATTTTATTGTCCATTATATTCCTAATTGTTTTCTTACTTCTGGGCTTATTCTATCTAAACTCCATTTATTTTCAAAATCTATTTCTATTTTTGAATTTTCATATATATTTAATTCTTTTAATTTTTCATCTATTTGTTCTAAAATTGCTGATATAAATGGGCAAAGAGGAGATGTAGGCAAAAATTTTATAATATACATTCCATTTTCTTCTCTAACATCTTCTATTTCTCCTAAAGATACAATATCATATCCAAGTTCTGGATCTGTTACTTCTCTTAATTTGTTTAATATATCTTCAATTTTTACCATTTCTTTGTTTTAATGTACATAAAAGCACTATATGCAGCTACAGCACCTTGAGCTGCTGCAGTAACAACCTGTCTTAAATTGCATATCTGAGTTGTTACATCTCCTGCAGCAAGTAATCCTACTATATTTGTTTTTCCACATTGATCTACAATTATATGTCCACTTTCATCCATATTTACATTTAAACCTTTAACTATTTCAGATAATGGTGCTAATCCTATTGCTACAAATAATCCATCCAATTTCATTGAGCTAATTTCTCCTGTTTTTGTATCCTGTAAAATTACTTCCTCAACCTTTTCAGTTCCTTTTATTTCTTTTACAACTTTATTTAATAAGAATTTAATTTTTGTATTCTTTTTTGCTTCTTCAACTTCTACAGGATCTGCTCTAAATTCATCTCTTCTATGGATTATATATACTTCTCTTGCATGTTGAGCAAGTACTTGCGCATCATGGAATGCACTATTTCCCCCTCCAACCACTCCAACTATTTTATCCTTAAAAAGTGGAGCATCGCACTCTGCACAATATGATACACCCTTTAAATTCTCTCCAGGAACATCCAATCTTTTTCTTTGGGAACCAGTTGCAATTATAATAACTTTTGCAATAAATTCTTTACCTAAATTTGTAAGAACTTTAAAGTTTCCATCAGGTAATTTTTCAATTCTAACAACACTTTCTAATAATGTTTTTGCTCCATATTTTTCTGCATGTTTTTTAAATAACTTTCCCATTTCAGATCCTTTAATATTTTCCAATCCAGGATAATCATCAATAATGTTTGCATCATTTAATGTTCCCCCAATATCTTTTGTTATTACCAATGTTTTTAATCTATATCTTCCGCAATATAATGCAGCAGTATAACCTGCAGGACCTCCTCCTACAATGATTACATCCCATTCTTTATCTAGATTTTCTGTAGTAGATATATTACCTAGTGATAAACTTATTGGCATAGAAAAAAGATATTCAAAAAATTTTATAAACCAAAGCTTTGATAGTTTTGGAAAATATTTATTTTAACGGCTATTTCAATGTCTCCTTTATTATTTATTAATTGATATAAAGCCTTATTATTTGTTATCATTTCTACTTTACTTATTAAACTGTCATCTGATAAAATTTCTACTGGTTTTCTATTTATTTTCCTTTCTAGTTGATTGTATTGGGATCCTCTATTAGAAATGCCAATAATAATTCCATCTAATTTATATGAATCTGATATTTTTTGTTATATTTTGCTAAATCTTCAATAATTTTTTCATAGTGATTTTGTGGTACATATATACTTGCAATTACTTTAATCGAGTTTTCTGGGTTTTTAATATTAAAATATGAAGCTTCGGATATATGGAAAATATATATTCCAGTACTTATTGTTGTTATTAGCTCATCTTTTGTATCAAATAATCTATACATAAAAATCCAATATATATGTTAAAATTTATAAAAAATATACTTATTTAGAAACCTTTTCTAAACTTTCTTTTATTTTATTAGCAAATATTTCCATTTCTCCGATAGCCCCCTCCCATTCTGTTAAAACATTTCCATCTTTATCTATTATTGCAATATGTGGTACACCATATACTTTAAACTTTTCAGCAAATTCTGGAAATTCGTATGATTCAATCATTATTCCTCTAATATTATTTTTTACCATTGCAAATTGATGGGAATGATGTGTCATATATGGACAATATGGACATGTTGGAGTTACAAATACATATATATCTATTGGTTCATTTATTGATGCTAATTTTTTTGCTGTAGCTCCATCTATGTCAAAATGATCATTTGATACATGTATTATATCTTCTAAGAATATTGGAAATTCTTCTCCCGATGGCAATCCATAATATATAATTCCTGGATATTTTTTGAATACAAATATTGGTCCTCTTCTATTTCCATATTTATCTATTAACAAATTTTTACTCTTCATTTCTTCCTCTACTTTTGGATCATATGCATCTAGGAATTCAAACTTTATCTTATTATTTATTTGCATTAATAGTTCTCCAATTTTCTTTGCAAAATCACTAGTTTCCTTATTATTTTTTTCATCTAAGTATACAGTTATTTCTACCGGGTTCTTCAAACCTTTATCAAACATTTCTTTTAATGTTTGTTTATCTTCTTCACTTAAAATTTCTTCAGCCATGTAGTAATATATAACACCATTATTTTATAAATTTATCATATATTTATTAATTCATTTAATTTTCTTAAAGATCTTAACTTAAAATTATTATTGACTTTTGCTTCTTCAATTGCATTTTTTAATAATTCTGCTTCTTCTAACATTAATGCTCTTTTAACATAATATGGCTTTCCAGCTTTTGTTCCATGTGCAAATGTATATATTATTGGATCTTTCCATGATAATTCACTTCCGTATATTATTTTTGCAGTATATGCTAGCGCTCTTAACAATCCAGGTCCAAGACCTTTTATAAATAATAAATCCTTGAAATTTTCTATAGTTCTATTAATTTCCAATGCTTTCCAATATATTTTATTAGGTATCCTTAAATAGTAAGGTAATTCTTGATAGAATATATAATCATTGTTTTCTTTATTAATATACTTTAATATAGTATTATTTTTATTTTGATACGATTTTAATCTTATTATATATTCTTTTATTTTTTCTATTCTTTCATTATTAATTATTTCTAAAATATTTTTTCTTAATTCTTCAGATTCTTTTGATGCCAAATTTAATGTTTTTGTATTTGATCCAAAACCAATTTGGGAATCATCAAAATAATTTATATTTATCCAATGAAATCTTCTAACTTTTTGTTCTTTTATTGACATTTTTTGATTTATAATTGTCATATTGCCTTTTTCATCAGAAATTAAAAAATGAAAATATAAATTATATCCATCTTGAATTAAATAATTATCAACTTTTGCAGAAGTTATTGATATATCCTTTATCTTGTCTTTTAATTTATCCTTTATATCTCTATTTTCTACTTCTTCAGTTATTTTTGAATTTTTTCCTTTTCCTCCCAAAACAATTATTGGTAAATTATCTTCTATAGATATTTCCTTTAATGCTTTTAGTGTTACAGTAGTCATTCCAGAATAATTCCATTCAAATCCAAGTAAACATGCTAAAGAATTAAACCATAATGGATTTGAATATCTTTTTATTAATTCTTCTGTTCCAAATTCTTCAATAATTACTTTTACTATACTTCTTTCTAATTCTTTTAATTCTCTATAATGTGGAACAGGTCCTTTTGCTAATCTTAATTCTACATCACCTACTTTTTTCATTATAGATTATTTATGTAAATTGTACTTAAAAATTATTTTTTATTCTTTTAATTCTTTATATGGATAGATATAGACGATTTATTAATATCTCATAAATTGATTAAATGTATTCTTATAGCTAAAAAATCAAAGCTTTTTAATTACTATAGCGTTAAAATCTCCTAAATCCTTTATACCTTCTACTTTAAATTGAGGATTATTGAAGTACTTAATTATATCATTGGGGCTCATTCTTAACCATGGTGGTGGCCCATATGATGCTAAACCCGGTTTAGACTCTATAATTAAAGCCAGACCACCTTGCTTAAGGATCCTACCCACCTCTAGAACTACTTTATCCTTATTTTCCATATCATGGAATGCGTTAACCATTATTACTAAATCTACAGAGCTAGCAGGTATTGATGTTGATGACGCATCTTCATTGAGAAATACTGCTCTATTATCCTTAGTATTTTCTTTTGCCATATTGATGGCATATTCGTCTATATCTACGCAGTAAACCTTGCTAGCTTTATTTAATAGCACCTGGCAAAACCTACCTGATCCACATCCAAGATCAGCAGCTACTCCACCTTGTGGTAGGTAACTTAATATTAGTTCGTCTATATCACTACGTACGTAGCTTGGACCAAAGCGATGGTGACGAAAACCTGGCATTATAAGGTGTTATTAATAATATGTATAAATCTTTTAAAATATACAAATTGTCTAAATTCATTAAATGATTTTTTATATATTTATTTCTAATAATATTGGAACATGATCAGATCCATATATATTATCTAATATATCTGCATTAACTATTTTATCTTTTAATTCTTTACTTACTACACAATAGTCAAGTCTCCATCCTTCATTTTTCTTTCTTGCAATAATTGAATATGAAAACCAGCTATATTTTCTTATATTTCCTTTTATATATCTAAATGTATCAATAAATCCTAAAGATAAAAAATGATCAAACCATTGTCTTTCCTCATCCGTAAATCCTGCATAGCCTCTCAAATTTATTGGATCATATATATCAATATCTTTATGTGCTACATTAAAATCTCCACAAATTATACATGGTTTATTTAAAGAAAGTACATATTTTTCAAATTCTTTATCAAATTCTAATTTAAAATCCAATCTTTTTAATGTTCCAACTCCAGCATTTGGAAAATATACATTTATCAAATAAAATTTATCATATTCCATTGTTATAACCCTTCCTTCAATATCAAATTTCTCAATTCCAATTCCATATTTTGCATTATTTGGTTTTATTTTTGCTAATGTTAGTACTCCACTATATCCTTTTCTCTCTGCAGGGAATGAATATACATTATATCCAAGAAATTGGAAAGTTAATGGTATTTCTTTTGTTTTTATTTCTTGAAATAGATAAAAATCTGCATTATATTTTTTAATAAAATCAATCAAACCTTTTTGAATTATAGATTTTAATCCATTAACATTCCATGATATTATTTTCATTTTATCAGTTTCCGGGTTCTACATCATTTTTCAGCCTATATTTATTCATCATTATTTATATTATATACCTTAACAAAGTTATTAAATATTATTTCTTCCAATTCTTCCATATCTATATCTTTTATTTCGGATATCTTTTCCAAAGAATATATTATCTTCCATGAATTATTTACTGCTTTACCTTTTTCTATTGGATCTAAATATGGAGAATCTGTTTCAGTTAAAATAAATTCTAATGGTATATCTTTTACAATTTTTTGAAATCCAGGATCTCTATAAACAATTGCTGGTATTGATAAATAACAATTTATTTCAATTGCTTTATCTACTAAAGAAGGTTTCCAAAATGTATGCAATACTTTTTTATTATTATAACTTGTTAATATATCTAATACTTCTTTTTCAGCTTTTCTACTATGAATTATTACAGGTTTCTTTAATCTATCAGCCAATTCCAAAAATTTTTCAAAATATATTTTTTGTTTTCTAATTTTATCTTCATCTACATTAGAAAAATCCAATCCAACTTCTCCAATTGCTAAAAATTTTTTATCTTTATTTTCTTCAATAAATTCAAATATTTTTTCTATATCATTATCATTCATTTTTTCAATTTCTTCAGGATATAGTCCTAAAGCATAATATATTATATCATATTTTTTTGATTCTTCAATTACTTTATTTATACTTTCAACATCTATAGAATTTTCAATTATATATTTTACATTTCTTTCAATATTTTCCTTTATTTTTTCATCTGCATTATTATATAAAAATAAATGGGCATGATCATCAACTATCATAATTAGAACTTTTTCTTTAAATATATTAAAAATATATCTTCAAAGAAAATATGTATACTATCTATTATCTTATAATCATAAAATTTTGAATATTTATTTAATATATATTGAGGATTTGTTATTGAAGACATTATTATTAATATTTCTCCAAAATTATTTAATTTAGTTATACTTTGATATAAAAATTTATCAATTGTCTCATATCCAAATTTTCCTCCAGAAACCCATCTTCTTACTTTTATTCCTTCATAACTTACTTCTGGTAAATATGGTGGATTAAATAATATCAGATCGAACTTTTCATTTATATTATTAAATAAATCTGATAGATAAAATTTTACCGGTAAATTTATTTTATCTATATTTTTATATAAATAATCTAGATCAGAATTTTTATCTATATAATTTATATAAAAGTTTATTTTAGATAATTTTAAACATTCTTCAGATATATCTGAAAAAGAAACATCTTTTGTATATTTATATGCTTCCAAACCTTGAATTCCAGATCCGCACCCAATATCTAATACTTTTTTACCTCTAGCAAATTCTTTTATATGATCATTTAATAAAAAAGAATCCTCCTTTGGAGGATAACATTCAAGATCATAAACCTTATAATATATTATTAAATCATTATGTTTTATATATTCAAAGTCCATAATAATATTTATTTAAGTTTTAATTTAAATTATTAATTTATGTCAGATAATGAAATATGGACTGAAAAATATAGACCAAAAAGATTAGATGATATAAAAGGACAGGATGAGATAGTAAAAAGATTAAAGGCATTTGTAGAAAATAAAAATATGCCTCATTTATTATTTGCAGGACCTGCTGGTGTTGGAAAAACAACTGCTGCGTTGGCACTCGCTAGAGAATTATATGGTGATAAATGGGAACAAAATGTATTACAATTAAATGCTTCAGATGATAGGGGAATTGATGTAATAAGGGAAAAGGTAAAAGAATTTGCTAGAACAAAACCAATTGGAAATGTTCCATTTAAAATTGTATTTTTGGATGAAGCAGATGCAATGACAAGAGATGCACAACAAGCTTTAAGAAGAATAATGGAAGAATATTCTTCAGTAACGAGATTCATATTAGCATGTAATTATTCATCAAAGATTATAGAACCAATTCAATCTAGGACTGTTGTATTTAGATTTAAACAATTAGATAAAAAAGATGTATTTGATTTATTAAGATCAATAGCTGAAAAAGAAAGTTTAAATATAACTGATGATGCATTAGAAGCAATATATTATATTTCAGAAGGAGATATGAGAAAATCAATAAATATATTACAGGCTGCAGCTTTATATTCTAAAGATATAACTCCAGAATTAATATATGAAGTTGCTTCTGTAGCAAAACCACAAGAATTGCAGGAAGTACTAAAATTAGCATATGAAGGAAAATTTGCTGAAGCTAGGGAAAAATTAATTGATTTAATGTTAAAATATGGTCTTGCAGGAGAAGATATAATTAAATATCTATCGAAGGAAGTTTATTCAATGAGTATACCTGAAAAAGAAAAATTAGATATAATATATTATGCTGGAGAAATAGAATATAGATTATTAGAAGGTTCAGATCCAATAATACAATTAGGTGCTTTGCTTGCATATATAGGGCTTAGAGGTTTACAAAATAGAAAATAATTTTCGATAATCATTTTTGAAATTCAAAAATATAAAGCAATCATTTATATTTTGGAAAATAGTAAGATTTTACATGCCATATAATATTGAGTATGAATTTAAGATTCCAAAATATATAATAGAAGGTATTTTAGATGAATATAATTCTGAAAATTTGAATAAGAATGGTGATATTATGATAAAAAGATTATTGTTGGATTATATATTGAATAAATATCCAGATCTATTTGATGTAGATGATAAAAAATATGAAGAGATTATAAAAAATATGAAGATTGAGGATAGAGGGAATAAATATATCTATGTTTATATATATGTAGATTAAAAATAATTTTATGGATATATCAAAGATACCAAAATTTGTAATCTGGGTTGGTATCGCAGCTTTTATATTGGTTGTACTATATGCAATATATACATATTATGTAACATCATATTTACCTCCATATTTAGAATATTTTACATATAGTTGTCAATATGCAAATGGAACATCTCTTATTATAATTACTGCAAAACAAAATCTGGAAAATGTAACGGTATATAATTTCTATGAAAATTCATCATGTAATTTAGGAAATATAAATTATGGATCTATGAATGCATGTAATATAAATAACAATATTATTATAGGAAATGCATATGTAAGGGTATATTATATTGTAAATGGTAATCAATATGAAGCAGTTTTACCATGCAAAATAGTTGAAAGTGGTGGTATATTAAGTGGACTTTTCTCTTTATTTAGTCATTAAATAAAAATTAAATAAAAAAGATTTTACAAGAAGTCTTATGTACTTTGCTTTTCTGTTTTACAGTCACAATATAATCTACATGCTGCTATGTCAGTCTATCTTAATGCTTCATTCCCGCGTATTTCATAAGTTGATCTTCATGCTCTTTAGGATTCCTAAAATAATTTACTAGAAGATATTCAATAGTTCCAGCCGCACTTGCACGTGCTTCTCTTAGTCTATATATATTTATAGTTTGATAAATTTTTGATATCTCTTCTAATGCCAATTTATTTACTTCTTTATAATGTCTATATAGGTCATCTATTATTTCTTTGCCTCCTTTTGCTAGAGTTTCTAAACCTTTTGTGAATCCCTCAATTTCTTCTGGTGGAATATTCCATTTTGATACCCACCATTCTAGAATACTTCCCATGAAGTAAGCCATAAAGTAATATTTATCTGCATATTCTTTGAGAGCTTCTTGATCATTAGTTAAAAGATTACTTTTGTCCCATTCTCTTAAGTTTTCTATTAATGTTACTAATGATGGTAAAGCTTTTGGTATATGTTCTGATACTATATCGAGTGCATCTCTCATATAATCTGCGTAAAGAGTATAGTTTTCTGCTGCTTCTTTTAATTCTTCATATGCTTTTACTTCTTCTTTTGCCTCCACTTCCGATTTTTTTCCTAAATATTTGATAAATTTTGGTAACGTTGAGAATGCTTGTTTTATTATAGATAGATATTGTCTTTTTCCCAAATATTTACTAACTCGTTTTTTATAATCTTCGGGATTCTCTAAATATCGAAGTACAAGAGATTCAATAGCCCTAACCTCAGGTATTATTTCAAGTACCCTAGGATCTATATCTTCTTCAGGTATTGGAGTAGTTTTATATTGCTGGTATCGCTTATATAAATCCTTTATTACTTGTTTGCCTCCTTTTGCTAGAGTTTCTAAACCTTTTGTAAATTCTTTAATTTGTTCTGGTGTATGCTTCCATATAGTATATTCCCAAATACCTCCAAGTAAGCCATCCTTAAAGTTATATTCATCTGTACACTTTTGGAGAGCTTCTTGATCATTAGTTAAAAAACTTTTACATTCGCCAAATTCATCCAGGTTTTTTATTATTTCTTTTAATGGTGGTAACGCTTGTGGTATATCTTCTGATACTGCTTTGAGCACATGACCCTTTGTAGATAGATAATATGTATATGCTGCTATGGCTTCCTCTAATTCTTTTCTTCCTACTAATTCATCTAATGTTTTAGATTGGTTTTGATTTGGAGATGGATATATCTTTTTCATAAGTAAGTATATTATTGAAAAGATTTTTAAATCTATTGTTACTATCTATGATCAGATAGTAGTTATATCAATATCTTATATAAAAATATAGTTGTAAATTAGTTATTAAATAAAAAATAAATAAAAAAGAATTATATTAATTTATCTTATGAACTATTCCTACTATATTTAAGTAATGCATTTGTTAGCTTTTCAATAAATCCCTCTTCATTCTTATAGAAAAGTTCTTCTATAGTATCTTCAATATAGCTAGATGCCGTTTGATATGCTAAGTCGATCCTTTCCATCTCTTTCTGAATATAGTCCTGAATTGCATGAATATAATTCTGAATGTCATCAGATGCTTTTAAACGTTCTATCTGCTCAACCATTTTATCATGCAATGGGTTTTTATGGGTGCTTAATGCGTTGTCTACCACTAACGTATAAGCTAATAATAATGTTTTATATACCCCTGATAGATATATTAAAACATCTCGTATATTTTTAATTTCTTTATCATAATTTGGTTGTGTAGGATCTAATCTTTCAAGATGCTTGTTAATACTTCTTATTATAGTGGTTTTTAAGTTATTTATAGATATATAGTGAGAAATAAGTAGCCATTCATATGGATCTAAACATGTTGGTTCTCTTTTACATGGATTATAAATATCTATCTTTTCTAGTAATACATCTAGTGCCACTCTATGTGCTTTGGGCAGTTTTTTGTGTATCTTTTGTAATTCTTTTTGATAATCTTTATATGATTTTTTTCCATATTCTACTAATTTTTCTCCAAATTCTTTTACAAACTCTCTTCCTAACTCTTCTTCATATGCCTTATTCCTCAATGCATTCCCTAATTTTAATATCAAGAAAAAAATTCTGTCTTTAAATCATCAGACATAGGCTCTTCCATAACTAAAATTACTAATAAAAAAGTTTTTAAATCTATCGTTGTTATCTATAATCAAATAGTAACTATAGTAAATACACTTCGCATATTTTAATATCTAGCATTTAAAATATATTATAATGGTTGAGCCATGGATAAAAAAATATGCACCTAAACATATTAATGAAATAATTAATCAGTCAGAAGCTATTGGGAAAATAAAATCCTTTATTGAAAAATATCCAAATGTAGATAAAAAAGCATTATTAATATATGGTCCTCCAGGTGTTGGAAAAACGTCATCAATATATGCAATTGCAAATGATTTAAATTATGAAGTTGTAGAATTAAATGCTTCAGATAATAGAAATGCAAGAGTTATACATGAAAAATTGGGAGAAGCAATAAAGGGAAAACCATTTTTTAAAAAAGGAAGGATAATTTTAGTTGATGAAGTCGATGGATTAGCTGGATTTCAAGATAGAGGTGGAGTTGGAGCATTAGCAAAAATAATAGAAGAATCGAAGTGGCCAATAATATTAACTGCAAATGATCCATGGGATCCAAAATTTAAGAAATTAAGAGATTTATGTGATATGGTTGAATTCAAAAAATTATCAAATTATGATATAATAAGACAATTAAAGAGAATTTGTACAAATGAAAAAATAACAATTGATGAAAATGCATTATCTGCACTTGCAGAAAGATCTTCTGGTGATTTAAGAAGTGCAATAAATGATTTACAAGCATTAGCAATGATGAGTAATCATATTACATTAAAAGATTTGGAAGTCTTAGGTTATAGAGAAAGAGAAATTACAATATTTAAAGCACTAGGTCAAATGTTTAAAGCAAATACAATAGCTGGTGCTACATTACCTTTTGCAGATGTAGATATGGATCCTGAGGAAATTAAAGCATGGGTTGAAGAAAATATATCAAATGAATATGAAGATATAAAAGAAATATATGAAGCTTATAATTGGTTATCATTGGCAATTGTATTTTATGGAAGAATTTATAGAAGACAATATTGGGATCTATTAAAATATTTTACAACATTAATGTATGCTGGTGTTGCATTAGCAAAAGAAAAAAGATATAATAAATTTACAAAATATAGGATGCCACAATATGTAAGAAGATTATCGCAAAATAAAGAGATAAGAGAAAAAATTGAAGAATTATCAAAAAATTTACAAAAGAAGGTTCATACATCAAAACATAGAGTTAGGGAAGTATATATAAATACATTGATTGTTTTAATGAAAGAAAATGAAAAAATAGGAAAAGAATATGCAAAAATATTGGGATTTGATGAAAATGAAATATCATATATAAAAGAGGCTGTAGAAAAATTATGAAAGAATTAAATAAAAAGAATATAGAAGAAATATTTAAGAAAATAGAAGAATACTATAATATAAATATAGATAGGTCAATAATAAAAAAATACAGATTTTTCATTAATAAAGATAAAATATATATGTTTAATAAAAATTTTCCAGATTTTTTAGATGAAAAATATATAAAGAAATATGGTCTATATGTAATTAAAATAGAAAAAAATAATAGATATAGATTTAGTATAGAAGGTGCGCAGATCTTTGGGATAAATTCTAATAAAATTATTGAAATAAAAAAGGAAAGTCTTTTTTATAAATATAATGAAAATATAAAGTTAGATAAAAATTATGAAAATGGTTTTTATATCGCAAAAGATAATAATGATATTTTATGTAGTGTTTATATTAAAAATAATATATTAAAAGATTTTATACCAAAAGAAAGAAAAATAAGTTATATTTTTACTAAAGATAGACCAGAAAATACATGAGTAAATAAATAATATACTCCAATATTTAATAATGCACTTAACCATATCATAACTGTTGCATCTAAAAACATTCCAAGTTTAGATCCTCCATCTATATTTTTTAATGCTCCAGCTAATATAAAAGCTTCAATAATAGATATTACAAATATATAATCTTGCAATATATATAGAGGAATTGAAAGTGTATATATATTTATACCTACTTGAGCTACTGCAGTACCAAGTGCTGTAGATACACCTTGAAACATTTGATTTAACAAATATAATATTTGAGCAACTATAAATAAAATTGCTATAAATGCTATATATGTTCCATATATAATACCTCTTAAATTAGATATAAATTGAGATTTCCTAGATCTAAGTTCAATTATCTTTATTAATATATTATATAACATATCTCCTGCTTTCTTTGTATCTCCATTATATGATAAAACTTTTTCAAATACTTTTATTATTTTTTCTGCAATTGAACTACCTAGTTCAACTATAAAATATCTCCAAGATTCTGAATAATTTTTTGTTATATTTGCTCTTTTTCTCAATCTATTAATATCTTCATTTAATAAACCAAAATCATGTATAACAACATTATCCAATATTTTTGTTTGATTACTTCCAAATATTTCTGAATATTCTATTATACTACTAAAAAATGCTGGAAAATGATTTTCTTTTATTTTTAATGCTCTTTCTAATAATATCATCCTATAACTTACATATGCCAAAGGTGTTGCTGCTATTGCAAATGCTTCCAATAATTGTAACTTTAATACTAAAAATAGTGCTAAAAATAATATATAAGATAAAAATGATAAAAGATAAAATAAATATCTTATTGTTACATATTCTTTTGGCTTTTCTTTTGAATTTGACCATAATCCATCATCTGGAATGTAATATTTTGATACATAATATATAAGTAAATTAACTACAATAAATATTATAAAGAAATCTGCTAACAAAAATACAATATTTGTACTTACTAAGAAAGGTATAAATAATATTAAAGAAAATGCAAATCCTAAAGAAGATAATAATGATATTACAAATTCATCCAATAATCTTATATTTTCTAAACCCTTTTCATAATTTGCTTCATATATTGCCAATTGTGTTTCATATTCCTTATATAAAAATTCTGGAACTTCTTCTCCAATATCAATTGATGTTGCAAATCTTTCTAGAAAACTTTTAAAATTACTATTTGGAATATATGGTAAAACATATCTTATAGCCTCTGGGATTGTATAATTATATTTATTTGTTAAAAAAAGAATCTTTGACATATAATAATTTATATCCTTAAATTCTGCTTTTTCTTCAATTGCAATTTCTAATAATCTTTTAATATTACTTGTAGAAAATGAAAGAGAATATAAATATGCTATATAATATAATAAAGATTTATCTAATGATTTTTTTGTTTTATAATATTCTAGAAATATAACTTCTAATGAAAAAACAACAGCAGATAAATATAAAACAGGATAATATATTTTTAATACTGGTAAATATTTTCCTATTATAATTATTAATAAAATTATTGTGCTAAATATTATAGTAATCTTTCTAAGGCTTTTTTTTATAATATCACTAATAAATTCATACATATCTTAATAGTTAATGTGAGTTATTATAAAGATTTAAATATGTTTTATATATAAAATATAGCCATGGAAAATATGATATCTGTTTATGATAAGGAAGGTAATAAAATAAAAGAAATAGAGTTACCTGAACATTTTAAATTTGAAATAAGGGAGGATATAGTATATAAAGTATTTAGGGCATATATGTTAAGTCATAGAGTACCATATGGTCCATATAAATATGCAGGTATGGAGGCTTCTGCATGGACATCAAAGAGAAGATATACATATAGATCATCATATAAAAGAGGTATATCAAGAGTTCCTAGATCAATATTTGCAAAATTTGCTGGCAATTTTGTATGGATAACTAGAGTAATACCAGGTTCTGTAAAAGGAAGAAGAGCACATCCACCAAAACCTGAAAAAAATTGGTATAGAAAAATAAATAAGAAAGAAAAGAGATTAGCAATATTATCTGCAATTTCTGCATCTTCAAATGTAGATTATATAAAAAATAGATATACAAAATCTTTTATTTATTTAAATGAAGCAATCACTACTTTTGGTCTACCAATTGTTGTATCAAATCTAGAAGAATTAAAGAAAGCAAAAGAATACAGAAATTTATTTGATAAATTAAAAATAGCAAAATTTATTGAATATGTAAAAGAAAATAAAAAGCAAAGAGCTGGAAAAGGAAAAATGAGAAATAGAAGGATAAAAAAATATAGAGGAATTTTATTTGTATTATCTTCAGATTCTGAATTACCAAAGGTTTCTATTGAGGGTGTAGAATTTTCAAAAGTAAATCAATTAAATATAGAAAAATTGGCTCCTGGTGGTAAAGTTGGTAGATTTATTATATGGAGTGAAAAGGCAATAGAAGATTTAAGAAACTTATATATATGAAGAATATAAAATGGATATAAAAGATGTTATACTTTATGCTGAATTAACAGAAAAAGATATGTATTTGCTTGATAAATATAATAAAGTTATTTTTATTGTAAATAGATCTGCTACAAAGAGAGATATAAAAGAAGCTGTTGAAAAATTATTTAATGTTAAAGTAAAGAAAGTAAATACATTAATAGATTATAAAGGAAGAAAAAAGGCATATGTTACATTAGAAAAAGAATATAAGGCCCAAGATATATTATCTAAATTAGGATTAATATAAAATGGGTGGAAATACATTATTACAACAAAGATTAGGTAAGGGAAAGAATATATATAAAGTCCCAGATTTTTATTCAATAGGAAAATTTTCTTTTAGACCTTTAGATGAAAAAGAAATGAAGGATAAGGTAAAAGGTGTTGTTGTAGATATAATAAAGGATAGGGTTCATTATGCTCCAATTGCTAAAATAAAATTTGAAACTGGAGAAGAAATTTTAGTTCCTGCTGTTGAAGGTTTATATGTTGGGAAAGAAATTTATGCAGGTGTAAATGCTCCAGTAGAGAATGGAAATATTTTACCATTAAAGGTTATTCCGGATGGTTCAAGTGTTTGTATGGTAGAAATTTCTCCAGGTGATGGGGGAAAAATTGCAAGAACATCTGGTACATCATGTATATTAGTTCAAAAGACAGATAAATATGCAATATTAAAATTACCATCTGGAAAAACAAAAATGGTTAATTTATATTCTAGAGCAATATTGGGAACGATTGCTGGGGGTGGAAGAACAGATAAACCATTTGTTAAAGCTGGAAATAAATATTATTTTAAAAAATCTCATCATAGAAAATGGCCAATTAGTAAACCAACTGCAAGAAATGCTTCAGACCATCCATTGGGAGGTAAACATAAGAGAAATAAAGGTGGAATGACTCCATTACCCAAACATGGATATCCAATAAAATATGGTAAATATGGCTCAAGAAGAACTGGAAGGAAGAAGGCAATATAAAATGGCGCAAGAAAATATTTGGTTGGTTAGTTTAGAAGAATATATAAAGGCAGGTGTTCATATAGGTACAAAAATAAAAAATAAACAGACAAAAAAGTTTATTGCAAGAGTAAGATCTGATGGATTGGCAATTATAGATGTAATGAAATTAGATGAAAGATTAAGATTATCAACAAAATTATTATCAAGATATGAACCATATCAAATATTAGCAGTTGGAAGAAGAGAAACTGCAAGAAAACCATTACAAATGCTAAATAAATATACAGGAATAAATGTTTATCCAAAGAGATATCCTCCAGGATTATTAACAAATCCAGCTTTAGATATATTTAAAGATGTTGATGTTGTTATAATAACAGATCCAATACTTGATAGAAATGCATTATTAGATGCATATAGAACTGGAAAAATAACAATTGCTTTTGTTGATACAAACAATTCTTTAAGTTATATTGATATTGCTATACCGGCAAATAATAGGGGGGCAAAATCTTTAGCTTTATTATATTATATTATTGCTAGAGAATATTTAAGAAATAGAGGATTATTATCTAAAAAAGGAGAATTACCTATTTCTTATGAAGAATTTATGGAAAAAGGTTTGGAAGAGGAAGAAGAATAATTTTATATATTAAGGAATTTTATAATATTATATGGCATTTGATTTTATAAAGAATCTTTTTGGAAGAAAGGATGAAGATTATGATATAGATCAGCAAGGAAATTTTATGAATTATCCACCAGGAGGACCAGGAAATTTTCCTCCAGGTCCATTTCCAAATGAACCATTACCACCTCCATTACCACCACCAGTTCAAAATCAAAATCCATTTCAACAAAATCAATTTCCAGGACAATTAAGTCCTCAAGCATATTTACCAAATTTTCCACAAAATTATGGATATAATAATCAATATACAAGTCAAGTTGATTATAATATAATTCAAATATTAAATACAAAATTGGATACAATTGCAACAAAATTAGATAATATAATTGCTCTATTAAATAATTTACTCCAATATTTTCAATATTATAGGCGTTAATGAATCTATATCAATTTTTTTATCAATATTTTATATATCCAGTAATAGGATATCAATATCAATATAATATATATAATACATTTTTATATGGATTATTATTTGTTATTGGTTTTATTCTTTTTTATTATCTTTTTGTAAAAAATAAAAAAGTAATTATTGATAAATATTTTTTATTAGATCTAATTATTTTAACTTTAATATTTATTATTCCTAGGGTAAATATAGATCTTGGCTATACAATAAAAACATATTTATTATTTACTCCTTTATTAGAATTATGGATCTTAATATCTTTTTTACCAATTTTATTTTTATATAAATATAGGAAATACTATCTATATATATTATTGGCAATTTTAATATTGGAAATTCCATTTTTTATTTTTGGAAGACCAATAAATCTATTACCATTTTTAATATTTATTTTATTATTTTCTCTTTTAATTTATTTATCATATAAAGAAAAATTATTTTATTTATCAATATTTGGAGAAATATATGA
This sequence comes from Candidatus Nanopusillus sp., assembly GCA_028275775.1. Taxonomy (GTDB): domain Archaea; phylum Nanobdellota; class Nanobdellia; order Nanobdellales; family Nanobdellaceae; genus Nanobdella. Next base: position 9,932 of record JAPWTZ010000006.1, on the reverse strand, counting down.
AACAATTTTTTCAATTATTTCAATATATTATTTTAATTTACAATCAGAACATCAGTTATTAAATATCCTTATTTTTCAATATGGTAATCCTTTATTATTTTATGGATTAAAATTATCTTTAACATTATTTATTGCACTTTATGCAAAATATTATTTAAATGAAGATCTAGCAAATGTAATATATATAATGTTATTTTATTTAGGATTCTTACCAGGCTTAAGAGCTAGTCTTATAGATATATTAGTATGAAATATAGAGAAATATGGAAAGTATATGGAAAAGTATTTGATAAAAATACATTATACTATTTAGATAAATTGTATAAAGATCATTATATAGAAGATGATTTAACATTAATATCTGAAGGAAAGGAAGCAATTGTTGTAAGATCTGGGAAATTTGCAATAAAAATATATAAAATAATGTCAATAAGTTATAAAGAACAGGTAAATTATTTAAAAGCTGATCCTAGAATATATAAATTTCCAAGAACAAAGATTGGGATAATATATACATGGGTAAAGAAAGAATATATGAACTTAAGAAAAATGTATAAAAATTTAGTAAGAGTTCCAATTCCATATTTATATAAAGGAAATATATTGGTAATGGAATATATAGGTTATGAAAAAGGTCCATTATTATTACATGATTGTTATGATTCAATTGAAAATAAGGAAGAATTATTTTTTGATATATTAGATCAATATAAAAAAATATATAATAAGGCTAAATTAATTCATGGAGATTTTTCAGAATATAATATAATTATATTTAATAATGTTCCATATATAATAGATGTATCTCAATCAATACCAATTGATTCTCCATATTCTGAAGAATTTCTTAATAGAGATTTAAATAATATATTAAATATATCTAAAAAATTGAATTTAAATTATGATATAAAATATATAAGAGAGTACATTGGTATTTAAAAATTATTCTTAATTTTCTATATAATGGATGTTAAAGAACTTGAATTACAAATGTTAATAGAAGAATTAAGTAAGTATAATGGTAGAGCTACAGAACTAATTTCATATTATATACCATCAGGATATGATTTAACAAAAGTTTTAGATCATCTAAGTTATGAATATTCAACTGCACAAAATATTAAGGATAAAAATACTAGACAACATGTAATGGATGCATTGGCAAAAATTATAAATTATTTAAAAGGATTGAAAAAACTTCCTGATAATGGTTTAGTAGTATTTTGTGGAAATATTTCAAATAGACCTGGGGATGTTGATATAAGGTTATGGGCAATAGAGCCTCCAGATAAATTAAATATTAGATTATATAGATGTGATTCAAGATTTGTATTAGATCCTTTAAAAGAACTAATATCACCAAAACAAATATATGGATTAATTGTTTTAGATAGGGGAGAAGCTTCTATAGGGGTATTAAAGGGTAATCAACTAATAATATTAGAAAATAAACAATCATGGGTTCCCGGTAAAATGAGGGCTGGAGGACAATCTTCTGTAAGATTTCAAAGATTAATAGAACAGGATGTTCATTTATGGTTAAAATATTTAGCAGATGAAGTTAGAAATTATTTTGAAAAAGATTTGGATAAATTGGTTGGTATATTAGTTGGAGGACCTGGTTTACTTAAAGAGCAATTTGTTAATGGAGATTATTTACCATATCATATTAAACAAAAGATTTTAGGTGTATATGATACAGCATATTCAAATGAATATGGATTAAAAGAATTATTAGAAAGGGCAAAGGATGTATTAGAAAAAACAGAATATGTAAGAGAAATAGAATTAACAAAATTATTTTTTGAGCATCTTGGAAAAGGAACTGGTTTAGTAGTTTATGGATTTGATGATGTAAAAAAAGCATTAGAAATTGGTGCAGTAGATACAATATTAATATCTGAAGATTATAAGGATAAGATTAAGGAATTAATTGAATTAATTGAACAAACAAATGCGAAAGTTGAAATAATATCAAAAAATCATCCTGAAGGGGAACAATTTTCAAACTTTAAAATAGGTGCAATATTAAGATTTAAAATATGATAGATTATAATAAAATATTATCTAAAATAAAACCATCTGAGGAAGAAAAAAGAAAAGTATATAATATAATAAATGAATTTTTCGATATATTAAGATCAAATAATTTAGAACCATTTTTAGGAGGATCTTTTGCAAAGGATACATGGATAAAAAATGATTTTGATGTAGATACTTTTCTATTATTTAAAGATGATAAAAATATATCTAATATTGTTGAAAATGTATTAAAGAAAGAAAATTTAGATTATATAAGGATAAAAGGTTCTAGAGATTATTTTAAAGTAAGTTATAAAGGTTTAATATTTGAATTAGTTCCAATATTAAAAATAAATGATGTAAAAGAAGCAAAAAATACTACAGATCTTTCTCCATTTCATGTTAAATATGTAATAAGTAAATTAAATGAAAAGATGAAAGATGAAGTTAGATTACTAAAATTATTTACAAAGAATATAAATGTTTATGGGGCAGAATCTTATGTTAGAGGATTTTCTGGATATGCAATAGAATTAATATTAATAAATTATGGATCTTTTGAAAATACAATAAAAAATGTATCAAAATGGAAACCAAAAGTAATAATAGATTTGGAAAAATATTATAAAGATTATGATGAAATAAAGAAAAATCTATCAAAGGATAAAATAAAATCCCCAATAATAATAATTGATCCAACTGATAAATATAGAAATGTTGCAGCTTCAGTTTCTTTACAAAAATTTTCAGAATTTATATATTATTCTAGATTATTTTTATTATCTGAAGATAAAGAAAAATTCTTTTTTAATAAAATATATATGAATTATGATGAAATAAAAAAATTGGCTGAAAAATATAATGTAAATATGATATATTTAAAAATTGAAGGAGATTCAAATAATAAAGATATAAAAAATAGTAAAGCTTTATCATTATTTAATAATATTAAAAAGTGGATAAATAATATTGGATTCAAAATCTTCAATTATTATTACTTTTTTGATGAAAATTATTTATATGGTTATATATTATATTATCCAGATAAATTACCAGAATATGAAATAAGAGAAGGTCCATTGTTATGGGAAGAAAAAAATTATAATAAATTTTATGAGAAGCATAAGAATGAAGAATTAATAATTAGAAATGGAAAAATATATGCAGTTACAAAAAGAAAAATAAATGATATATATAAAGCATTAGAATTTATAATAAATAATTATAAAAATAGTATTAGAAAGAAAGCAAAGTATTTATATATTAAAATAGGGGAAAAGGAAATTGAAATTAAATATTAGTTATACTTTTAAAAAATAATAGAAAAAATTTTATATGAGTAAAATTTCTACTGGAATATATCCAATAGATAAATTATTAGATGGGGGTATTGAAACAGATATTATTACATCATTTTATGGTCCTTCTGCATCTGGAAAAACAAATATTGCAATAATAAGTTCTTATAATATATCTAGATTAGGAAAAAAAGTAATATATATCGATACTGAAGGTGGTTTTTCTTTTGAAAGATTAAAACAAATTGCAAAAGAAGATTTTGAGAATGTAATGAAAAATATATTATTATATAAACCTGTAAATTTTTCTGAACAAAAAAAGGCAATATATTTAACATATGATTATGTAAAAAAGAATTTTAATGATGTAGGATTAATTGTTGTAGATTCAATATCAATGTTATATAGATTAGAAAGAGGAGATAGTAATGTAAATGAAGTAAATATAGAACTTGCAAAACAATTACAAATATTTTCAGAAATTTCTAGAAAATATAATATACCAGTTCTAGTTATAAATCAAGTATATTCTTTATTTGATAACAAAGATACAATTGGAATTGTTGGAGGAGATTTAATAAAATATTGGTCAAAATGTTTGATTGAATTAAGAATTTTAGATAATGGTATTAGAGAAGCAATATTAAGAAAGCATAGATATTTACCAGAAGGAATATCTATAAAATTTAAAATAGTAAATGATGGAATTATTGAATATAAAGAAGTCTAAGAATTAAATTTTTTTATTATTTCTTCAGCTTCTTCTTTTGATAATTTGTGTGTATTCCAATTAAATATATTTTTATATCCATTTTCATTATATTGAGGTATTATATGTATATGTGCATGAAATACAGCTTGTCCAGCATTTTTTCCATTATTTACTATTATATTATAATCTTTTGATATTTTTTCCTCAAATAATTTTAAGAACTTTGTAAAACTTCTATAAAAGTTCTTTATATATTCATCATCAATATTTGATATTCTATCAAAATGCTTTTTTGGTACAAATAATGTATGCCCTTTATTAACTGGATTTATATCTAAAAATGCTATAGAATATTCATCTTCATACAATATATATGAAGGAATTTCTTTATTTATTATTTTACAAAATATGCATTCTTCCATAAAAATTTAATATATAAAAATTTTATATATTTAATATTTCTTCCAATACTTTTTTTATGTCCTCACTATCTGCTACATATTTAAACTTACTAAATACATTTGAAAAGATAACTTTTTTATCATTAGTATTTAAAGATTTTATATATTCTTCAATTTCTTTCTTTAATTCCTCCTTATTCCTTTTATATAAATTATTCTCTTTTATTATATCTTCAATATTTTTATTATATTTAATATAATGATAATATATTATTGGAATTGCATTTTTTACAATCTTCTTATCTTTTAAGTAATCTTTTATTTTATATATAAAATCTAAATCAAATTTTTCTATTTTTTCTTTAAATAAATTTTCAGTATCTCCAATCATTTGAAAGAATAAATAATATACAGTATTTGGATCTATATCAAATGATATTTTTATTATATCATTTATATATTCACTCCATATTATATTTTCAATTTGTTTATCATTATATCCAAAAGATTTTAATATTTGTTTAACAAATTCTGGATCAATAGAATTTAATATTGTTTTACCTTCATTTAACAATTTAATATATAGATTTTTATCAAATTTCTTTAAATAATATATATCAAATGTCTCTTTAATATCCCCATAACTTATATTATACCTTATTATATTGTATTCATTATTTTCAATAATATCTTTATTAATATATATATAAGGATGATCAGTTTCTGGATACATTCTTTCAGAACCAGGTTGTGGTCTTAAAAAAGATGTAGTTCCATCATCATTTGCTTGTCTAGTATCTTTTGGTATTTTTTTAATTGATTCATTTATTCTATTTATTATTAAGTTAAAAACTTTCTTAGCTACTTCATAATCTTTTGATATTAATAATATAAATGCATCTTCATCTGAACAATTTAACATTTTTTTAACATTATTTACTTCTTCTTCAGATATCCCATAGTTTGGTAATTCATCTGAATGTAATATTCCCTTTAATCCAAATTTTTTTGCAATATCAGCAAATTCAGTTCCTATTCTTCTATTTGGTAGTATTTCAAATCCAATCATTCCTTTCATTTTATCAAGTTTTATTCCATATACTCTAGCTCCATTTTCTATATTTGATTTAACCAACTTTGATTTTGTTTCTTTAAATATATCAGTTAAATCATATATTTTAACTTTAAATATCATTAAATATAGATTTAAATAAAGAATAAAAAATTATTTTTTACCTCTTGCTTTTGATGCCTTTTCTTTCTTTGTAACTTTTGAAGTATATTTATCTAATAACATTTGTAAGTTATGTACAATATTTTCTAATTCAATTATCCTGAAATTTTCCTTTTCTGTTAATAATGATCCACATTCTTTGCATATAAAATCATTTTCATATGCCTCATCAAAGGTATATGCACTTCCACATTCATTACAATAGTACAATGTCTTTGGAGTATTTTTAATTTCTTCATTAATTCTATCAATTTCTTTATTAATCAATAAGCTAAATAATTTTTCTCTATCTGGTATTTTATTCCCCCATCTGAAATCAAATTTTCCATTATTATTTATTATGCTTATTGGGTATACTATGTTATTTTCTTCTAATATATATAATAGTTTCCTAATTTCTTCTTCTTTTATCTTTAATTGTCTTTTTATTTCTCTTTCTGTAAATTCTTTTTTATCTGCTATATATTCTAATATTTTTAAATAGTTTTCGTTTAGCAAGTAGCTCATAATACCTATAAAGTTTTTTGACATTTATAAACATTATTGATTAACATCATGTTAATCATATTTAATATAACGTTAATGAATATCTATCTTAAAATTTATAAATATTAACTTAACGTTAAGTAACTTTAACAATATGTTAATATATAAACCTGGCAAAATTGTTTTGTATAATATTTGATAGTTCTTCTAGATTTATTTTTCTTATATCTGAAATTAGTTTATAAAGATCTTTTAGCATGTCTGGATGAAGTATAATACCTTTATAATTATATGGTCCGTCAGACTCAGTTATTATATTTTTTATATTTGCAATTTCTATATATTTTTTATATTTTTCATTTATTATTGTTGCAACATTTATTCCTATGAAATATCCTTTATTAATTATCTCTTCTAGTAATTTTTCATCTCCACTATACCAATGAAAATATGCCTTTTTAATATCATACTTTATTAAAAGATCAAATACTTCATTTGAAGCATTTGGAGTGTGAAGATTTAGGTTTAAGTCGTATTCTTTTGCCAAATTTAAGAATTTCTCAAAAATTTCCTTCTGTTTTTCAAATGTTTCTGGTTTAAATTTTTTATCTAATCCAATTTCTCCAAGTATTTTTATTTTATTATCTTTTATTATATCTTCTATTATTTTAAATGCATTTTCATTTACTTTTTCTATATTCCATGGATGAATTCCTATAGCTGGTATTACATTTTCATTTAATTGAGATAAAATTAAATTTTTTAATGATGATTCTAAATCCTCAGAAACAGACAATATTATTATATCTTTATTTCTTATTATTCTTTTAATTTCTATTTCATTGAATTTATATAGATGGCAATGAGAATCTATATATTTCATGCTATATTTAATTGCTTATTTTGGTAATATATATTAATTATTGAACAATTTTCATCTAATACTATATAATTACTATTGTTGCATAAATTCAAATTGCTATTTGATACTTCGCATCCCCAATTATATGCATTTGGATAAGAAATCCATGATTGATATAATATAGAATTTTTAGATACTAAACATGTATTGCTTAAATTAGTTATAGATAAATTGTACTTTGCATATATACATAGAGCTTGGCAATATTGGGCAATTTGAGATATTTGATATAATTCATTCTGATTTAAATTTTGGTTATTATTTATTGGATATAATAAAGGGGCAACTATAAACCCAACTGCTAATAATATTAATAATATAAATCCTACTATTATTGTTTCTTTTTTATCCATCAATAAAATTTATTAAAAAAGATTAAAAAATTATGGTTTTCTAATAGAATCCCTTAAAGATTTTAATTCCTCTACTGTTTCTCTCAATTCTTTTGTAGATTCAGATATAGCAGGTATCATCGTTCTTATTAATCTATGTAATGCTTGTATTTCTGTTGTTGCTTCTTGCATTCCTTTATCATATTCTTCTAGTTTCTTAGTTGCTAAATTATTTATTTCAGTTATTTTATTATCTAATTTATCAATTTGTTCTTGCATTTTATTAATAAGATATTCTACTTTCTCTTTCCATATTTTTATTTGTGATAATTCATCATTTACTTCACCTAATTTATCTTTTAATATTTCATTTACCGTATTATTTATATATTGTTCAATTTTTTCATCTATAACAAAACTTCCTTGTCCAACTTCTGGTTGACTTTGAATTTGTTGTGGTGGAAATTGATTTTGGGGTTGATTTGGTTGTGGGGATAAGTTCCATGATTGATTAAATTGATTCGTAAGATTTTGCTGTAATGGTATCTGTTGATTCATTTGATTAAAAGAAAGATTCTGATAATTATTTGATAGAGGATTAATATTACTGCTTTGCTGGAATTGATTAAATGGCCCATTATTTTGTGGTATTGGATTATTAAGATCCTGAAATAGATTGTCTAAATCCTGTTGGTTGTTCTGATCCTTATTACCTTTCTTACTAAATAACCCAAGTAAGCTTCTCATAATTCTTAATAAAAATATTGAATATTATAAATTTAACTCTTTTGATTGTATAAGTTATCAAGATATTCCATAATCTTTTCTTTTACTAATTTATCCAATTCTTTCTTAGTAACAAAATCAAATGGATTTATGTAATCTAAAATAGAATTTATAATTTTTAATTGATCTACAGTAGCAAAATTTGATAATTCATCAGTTATTGCTTTAATTTTTATCTCTATATCATTTATTTCTTGTTTTATATCATTTATTTCCTTTTTAATATTTTCCATTTCTAATCTAAAATCATCTAAAGAACTTCTAGTAGTTACATCCATAGTTTGCAATATATTATTGAACATTGAAATTTTTTCTTCTAAATATTTTAATCTTCTAAGTATCTCTGGATCATTCATAGTAAAACTATTATATTTTAATATATATTAATTTTTATATGCTAAATAATTTACAATATGAAATTAAAATGAATGGAAAAGAAAGAGTATTATATGTAAATGCTAAAAATTATAGCAATATTGCTACAATTGAAGATGATCCAAATATAATGGAATATATATTAAATATATTGTCTATGGATCCATTTGTAAATACAATAATAATTGAACAAGATGAAAATATAGAATATTATGAAGATAGTATAAAAATATTGAGGAGTTTTCTTGATGTATATTTTTCCATTAAAAGTAATATATCAGAATATTATAGATATTTATTAACTGGAAATCCTCTATATTCAGAAATAAAAACTATAATAGATTATTTGGATAAAAGATATTTGAAAGACCCAATTGGTACATATGTATTTATAAGAAGAATGAAAAGAAAATTAATGTCAATATTAAAAAATAATAAAGATTTGGAAAACCAAATATCAAATTTAATATCATTAATTGATAATTTTCTAATAAAATTTGAATCATTGCCTATATATAAGTATATTAAACCATTTCTGATTGGATATCAAATTGGAAATAGAGAAATATACAGAAGATTATTATTGGGAGATATAAAACCAAAATTTATAGATACAAAATATATAAATAAAATTTCTGAAAGTTATAATATAGTAGATTCTTATAGATTGGATAAAAATACAGAAGTCTTTATATTAAAAAATCCTGAAGAAACTGTTTTTAGATATTATATATTTCCGGAAGAATATAAAATATTTTCTGAAGAAACATTTTTATCACATAAAGCAATAGAAATTTTACAAGAATATGAACCTAGAAAAGAAGATTATCTAGATGTAGAAAGATTAAGAGAAATATACAACAATATATTAAATAATATAATAACAAAATTAATGTCTATATATAATATAAATATAGATAAAAGTAGGTTAGAATTAATTAAGAGTATAATTATTAGATATACAATTGGTTTTGGAATAATAGAAAAGATAGTATTAGATGAAAATTTGGAAGATCTATTTGTAAATCCACCAGCAGGTATAACTCCAATATATTTACAGCATTCTAAATATGAAATGTGTGTTACGAATGTAACTCCAACTAGAAGAGAAGTAGAATCTTGGGCTACAAAATTAAGGTTAATATCTGGAAGACCTTTTGATGAAGCAAATCCAGTTTTGGATACAGATTTAGTAATTGGAAATAATATATTATTAAGAGTTGCTGCATTATCTCCACCATTATCTCCTTTTGGATTATCATATATAATTAGAAGACATAGAAGCAAACCATGGACTTTACCTTTATTTATAGATAATAAAATGTTAAATTATCAGGCTGCAGGTTTATTATCTTTTTTAGTTG